>NZ_JAZGQL010000011.1:0-36590 GCF_036421995.1 Plantactinospora veratri | reverse complement strand
GCCCGGGGGGGGGGGGGCCCGGGGCGGGGGGGGCGGGGGGGGGGGGGGCCCCCCCCCCCCCCGCGGCCCGGCTGCACACCGTCACCGGCCCGGCGTACGGCTATCCGCTGCGCGGCAGCCGGAGCTGGCAGCCGTCCTGGCGGGCCGCCTTCGGCGCGATGGTCGACGACATCCTCGCCGACGCCATCCGGCTGGACAGTGCGCTACCCGCCCCGCCGGAACGGATCGGCGACCTGCTGCGCCGGCACGCCGACGTCCTCGACGAGGTACGCCGACCCGCGCTGGTCCACTTCGACCTCTGGGACGGCAACGTCTTCGTCGCCGCCGATCCTGCCGGCACGGTCCGGGTGACCGGCCTGATCGACGGCGAACGGGCCTTCTTCGGCGACCCGCTGGCCGAACTGGTCTCGATGACGCTCTTCCGCGAACTGGACGACGAACCGGAGATCCTCGCCGGCTACGCCTCCGCCGGGCACGGCCGGCTCGAACTGACCGCGACGGCCCGCCGCCGGCTCACCCTCTACACCATCTATCTCTATCTCATCATGTGCGTCGAAGGCGCCACCCGGGGCTGGGGCGGCCCGGAACGCGCCGAATACGAGCGCTGGCTCGCGGGGCTGCTCGACGCGCAACTGGGTCGGCTGGACCAGGTCCGGCAGGCATGAGACGACGCCACACCGTCGCCCCGGCGACCGGACACGCCCGGTCAGCGGGGCAGCGCCTGCTGGAGTTCGGCCCGCAGCGCCGGAGTCAGCATCTCACCGGCCGCCTTGGCCAGCTTCGCCATCTCGTAACCCACCACGCCGATGTCGGCGTCGTTGGCGGCGAGCGTGGCCAGGATGGAACCGTCCCGGATCTGCATGACCAGGAAGTAACCCCGGCCCATCTCGACCACCGTCTGCTTGACGATGTCGCCGTCGAACATCTCCGCGGCCCCGGTGGTGATGCTGGACAACCCGGAGGTGACCGCCGCGAGCTTGTCCGCGTGGTCCCGGGGCAGGTGCTCGGAGACCGCCACCAGCAGTCCGTCGGCGGAGACGACGATGGCGTGCGCCACCCCGGGTACCCGTTCCGTGAACCCGCTCACCAGCCAGTTCAGATCCCGTGCCTCTTGACTGAGCGTGTTCAATACTTCTCCTCTTCGGTGCGCGCGCCGGCCGGCGCCATGGGTATCACCATCGTGTCTTCCGCCTCGGCTCGGCGGAGACCACCGTAGTACCGCGACAGCATCCCGCCCACCTGCTCCGGATCCGGCGCCTCACGCGGGGCCGGCGGCTTGGGTTGTGCGGGCGCTGCCTTCACCCGGAGCTGGGCCATCGGGACCCGGATCGGCAGCCCGTTGGCGTTGGTCCCGCCGGTCACCGGTACCGCCGGAGGGGCGTTCCCGGTGGCCAGCGCCCCGGTCGGGGCAGCGGCGGTGGCAGCCGGCGCCGCCGCGCTCCCCCTGCCCTGCCGGGACCACCAGGTACTCGCCGGTGCGGAACCGGCACCGGCGGCCATCCCGAGCACGTCCTCGGCCCGGGTCGGTGTCTCCCGGCGCCCGGCCCGGCGGAGCGGGCCGCCGTCGCCGCCCTCGGCCGGCCGGCCGGCCGGTGGACGCGTGCCGTTGGGGCCGGCGATCGCGCCCGCGACGATCTCCAGCATCCGCCGCCCCGAGCCACCCGTCGGTTCCGCCGGCGGGGCCGGGGCGAGCAGGTTCGCCGGCAGCCAGACCGCCGCCGCCAGGCCACCCTGCCCGGTGGTCCGCAACCGCACCCGGACACCCTGCCGGGCGGCCAGGTGGCTGACCACGAAGAGACCCATCCGCTCCGACGCGGCGACGTCCGCGGCCGGCGGAACCGCGAGCACCTGGTTGGCCCGCTCCAGCGCGGTCGGGCTCATCCCCAGCCCCTCGTCGACGATCTCCACCAGGACGCTGCCGTCCCGCTGCCCGGCGGCCTCGACCTGGACCACCGTGTCCGGGCGGGAGAAGGAGGACGCGTTCTCCAGCAGCTCCGCGAGCAGGTGCACCAGGTCGGCGACGGCGTGCCCGACGACGTACAGCTCGTCGGCGACGTGGTGCCGGATCCGCTGGTACTGCTCGATCTCGGCGACCGCCGCGAGCATCACCGTGGCGAGCAGCACCGGGCGGTTCCACCGCCGGGTGGCCTCGCTGCCGGCGAGTACCAGCAGGCTGTCGTCGTTACGGCGCATCCGGGCGGCGAGGTGGTCCAGCTTGAACAGGTTGTCGAGCTGGTCCGGGTCGCTCTCGTCCTGCTCCAGCTCGTCCAGCAGCTCCAACTGCCGCTCGACCAGTACCTGGCTGCGTCGGGCCAGGTTGACGAACATGGCGTTGACGTGTCGACGCATGACCGCCTGCTCCAGCGCCACGGTCACCGCGCTGCGGTGCACCGCGACGAACGCCTCGGCCACCTCGCCGATCTCGTCCATCGACCGGACGTCGGCCGGCGGTACCTCGAACTCGGCGGCGACCGGGTCGACCGTACGCAGCCGTTCCAGGGTCTCCGGCAGCTCGACCTGGGCAACCCGCAACGCCTGGCTGCGCAGCATCCGCAGCGAGCGCGCGACGGAGCGACCGATCGCGATCGAGGTGAAGAGGGCGGCCAGCAGCACGCCCAGCACGCCGCCCGCGGTGAGCAGCGTACGGCGCAACTGATCGGCCCTGCGGGCGTCGGCCAGCGCGACCGCGTCGTCGACCGCACCCGACTCGACCTGGCGGAGCAGTTCCTGCCGCTGCTGGCTGATCGTCCACCAGCGACCGGGTTCGAGCACCGCGGCGGTACGCCCACCGGCGGAGAAGGTCGTCTCCTCCATCCGGACGGCGGCCACGAAGTTCGGATCGGTCGAGGCCTGGTCGTAGCGTTCGATCTGCCGGTCGGTGGCCGAGAGCCGGAAGCCGGCGAGGCCGCTGAGCTGCTGCGCCCGCAGGTCGGTCAGCGTCACCAGGTCGTTCTGGTCGTACCGGCCGGCCCGGGCCGCGGCGTAGAGCTGGCCCCGGATCCGCGAGTTGATCTCCTTGACCTGGGCGAACTCGACGTACCGCAGCACCGCGTCGGTGAGGTCGCCGCGATCGGTGCCGGGCGAGGGCTCGGCCAGCAGCACCAACAGCACCTCGATGCTCCGGTCGTACTCGGCGAGCACCGGGTCGGGGTTCGAGCCGGCCGCCGGCACCGACGCCCGGACCTCCGGCAACCGTTCGAGTGCGTTGTCGACCCGGTCGTAGGAGATCCGCCACGACGCCTCGCCCCGGGCCAGTGGCGAGGCCGCCGTCCGGAACCGTTCGACGGCCCGGTCGGCGACCGGGTAGACCGACTCCAGCGCCGGCAGCGGGCGGCCGGGCTCGACCGGCGGCGCCGATCCGGTGTTCAGGGCCGCCAACTCGCCCGCCGTCTGGTCCCGCTCGCGCTGCAACTCGTGCACCAGCGCGGTGATCTCGCGGCCGACCGTCACCTGGTCGGCGAACTCGTCGAGCAGGTCGGCCTGGCTGACCAGCGCGCTGGTCTGCGCCCCGGCGAGGACCAGGAACGCGACCGACGGGACCACGAGGACGGCGCCCAGCTTGGTACGCATCCGCCAGTCCCGCACCCGAAAGGGTGACCTGCGGCGATGTGGCACCACCCGGACGTCGAGACGGCGCCGGCGGTGACGCGAGACGGCGCCATGTGACGGGTCCGGGGCAACAGCCACCATGCCTCCTACCGTCCTCGATGCGGGGCGCGCCAAGGAGCGGAGCTATTTCAATTCAGGCCCGGACCTGCTGTCAATGATCAGGGGGGCGGAACAGCTCACGAAGGATACTGCGGGCGATCAGATCTTGTCGCTGTCGCTGACTCGTCCTCATCCGTCCGGACGATGCGCTCAAGACCGGACGCGCCATCCAGCCGACCGATCGCCACCAGAGCGGCGCCAACCGCACCGATCTCCGGATTTCGGACGTGATGCACCTCGCGCGGCGCCAGCGTGACCGAGAAGGAGCGCCGCCACCAGCCGGACGCGGCGACGGCACCACCACCCAGGACGACCTGGACCGACTCGTCCAGGGTGGACTCGATCGCCGCGACCCCCACCGCGACCTGACGGCAGAGCGCGTCCATCAGTCCGGCCAGGATCTCCACCGCCGTGGTGTTGAAGCCCAGCCCGGAGAGCCCGCCGGAGCCGGCCGGGGCGAGCCCGGGTGGACGGTCGCCGCCCAGCCGGGAATCGGCGGGTACGCCGTCGCCCGGCGGCACCCGGGCCAGCGCGCGGTCCAGCTCCGGACCCTCGGGCAGCCGCATCTCCCGCCGGGCCCAGGCGTAGAGGTTGCCGCCACCGGAGAAGGCGGTACCGGTCACCACGTGCTCGTGGTCCACCCGGTAGCGCCAGAGCTCCTCCGGCAGCGGCGGCAGCTCGGCGCCCGCCGGGACCGGCTGGACCAGCCGGACCGCCGCCGAGGTGCCGACGGTGACCGCCGCGCGCCGGCTGTCGTAGCAGCCGGAGCCCACGTTGGAGGCGGCACCGTCGCCGCTGGGCGGTGCCCACCGGGCGTCCCGCAGCGCCGGCCAGCGCCGGGCGTACCCGGCGCGGAGCCGGCCCTGCCAGGCCAACGGCGCCAGCGTCGGCAGCTCCCCAGGGCGTACCCCGGCCAGCTCGCACGCCTCCCGGTCCCAGTCCAGGGTCCGCAGGTCGAGCAGGCCGGTACCGGAGGCCTGCGAGATCGACATGACCGCCTCGTCGAGGAGCCTGCCGAAGACGTACTCGATCAGGCCGGCGAAGCGGATCGTGTCGTCCCCGCACCGCTCCCGCAGCCAGGGCAGCCGCACCGACCAGTAGAACCGGTGCCACCAGGTGCCGGTACGCCGGTGGTAGTCGTCCGGATCCTCCGGCCCGGTCACCCCGGCCGGTGCGGTGGCCCGGGTGTCCAACCAGGTCAGCACGGGGCCGAGCGGATCACCGGCGGCGTCCAGCGGCACCACCGAGTGCCACTGCGCCGAGGCGACGACGAGCCCGACGCCGTCGAGATGGTCCGCGGCGGCCAGCTCGTCGAGGCACTCGACCAGGGCGGCGAAGTAGGCGGGCCCGTCCAGCGTGGCCCGGCCGTCGCCGCCGATAGTCACCTTGGCCGGTCGCCGGGCCAGCGCACCCGGCAGCGGCCGGGCGGCCGCGTCCAGCACCAGGCCGCGCACCGACGACGTACCCAGGTCGAGAGCGAGAATCCTCATCGACGAAAACCGTACCGGTTCACCGGTGCCGACCAGGGCAAGGTCGGGCGGTACCGGCCGGACGGGCCGCACGGGCGGGGCGCCCACCTGGTGGACGGCTGGGCCGAAGGGGTGCCGCCCGTGGCGCTGTCTGGCCTAGACTCGGCCCGTGCTCGCGCGACTCAACTCCTGGTGGCCCGCCATCCCGGCGGCCGACCTCCGCGCGTAGCAATCTTCCACGCGGCCGCCCCACGCGGCGGCCGCCAGGGTTCCCTGCACGTCTCTCCGGCCACCGCTCGGGACGGCCCCCGGCTGTGAGGGACGACCGATGACCCTGCTCGACCACCTGCTCCGCACCATCGCCAGCGGCGCCGACCCCGGCCCGTTCGCCCTGCTACGCCGGGACGGCGCCGCCGGCCTGGAGGTCTTCACCGGTGTGCCGCACACCGTCGACAGGCTCGCCGACATCCCCCTGCCGGCCGGGCCGGCCGGGCCGCGCACCCTCGCCGTGGTGCCGTACCGGCAGGTCGCCGAGCGCGGCTTCGCCTGTGTCGACGACGGTGCCCCGCTGGAGTGTCTGGTGCTCGACGAGCCCGAGCGGATCCCGCTGGCCGAGGCGCTGGCGGCCCTGCCCGAGGTGCCGGTACCGGTCCGGGACGCCGGCTTCGACATCGCCGACCCGGAGTACGCGGAGATCGTCGGCCGGGTACTGCGCGACGAGATCGGCCGGGGCGAGGGGGCCAACTTCGTCATCCACCGCTGCTACCTCGGCACCCTGGCCGGTGCACCGCTGCCCGCGGCGCTGGCCGCACTGCGCCGGCTGCTGACCGGTGAGCGGGGCGCCTACTGGACGTTCCTGGTGCACACCGGCCGGCGGATCCTGGTCGGCGCCTCCCCGGAACGGCACGTCAGCGTCGAGGACGGCCTGGTCATGATGAACCCGATCAGCGGCACGCTGCGCCACCCGGGCCGGCCGGCGGAGCGGGAGGAACTGCTGCGCTTCCTCGCCGACCCCAAGGAGATCGACGAGCTGTACATGGTGCTCGACGAGGAACTGAAGATGATGGCGACGGTGGCCGAGCGGGGTGGGCAGGTGATCGGGCCGTACCTCAAGGAGATGGCGAACCTGACCCACACCGAGTACCTGCTCGCCGGGCGCGGCTCCCTCGACGTCCGGGAGGTGCTCCGGGAGACGATGTTCGCCCCGACCGTCACCGGCTCGCCGATGGAGAACGCCTGCCGGGTGATCGCCCGGCACGAGCGGCGGGGCCGGGGCTACTACGCGGGGGTACTGGCACTGCTCGGTCTCGACGAGGCCGGCCGGCAGACGCTGGACGCGCCGATCCTGATCCGTACCGCCGAGATCTCGCCGGACGGACAGTTGCGGGTGCCGGTCGGCGCGACCCTGGTGCGGCACTCCACCGCCGCCGCCGAGGTGGCCGAGACGCACGCCAAGGCCGCCGGGGTGCTGGCCGCGCTGGGGCTGCGGTCGGCCCCGGCCGGTCCGGACGACGAGCGGGCCGGCGAGGCTGCCGGCGCCGGCGCGCCGGGGCAGGTCGGTCCCGCGCCGGCCGCGGAGGTCCGGCTTGCCGACGATCCGGCGGTCCGGGCGGCGCTGGCCGCCCGCAACGTGGGACTCGCCCCGTTCTGGCTGGAGCAGCGGACCCCGGATGCCCCGGTACGACCGGAGTTCGCCGGCCGCCGGGTGGTGGTGGTCGACGGGGAGGACACCTTCACCGGCATGCTCGCGCACCAGTTGCGCGCGCTCGGCCTGACCGTGGCGGTGCGACCCTGGGCCGAGGTCACCGAGCCGGGCGGGTTCGATCCGGGCAGCGTCGACCTGACCGTCCTGGGCCCGGGACCGGGCGACCCGGGACACCCCACCGACCCGAAGATGGTCGCCCTGCGCGGCCTGGTCGGCCGGCTGCTCGACACCGGGGCACCGACCTTCGGCGTCTGTCTCGGACACCAGATGCTGGCCGGCCGGCTCGGCCTCACCCTGCACCGACGCACCGCGCCCTACCAGGGGCTCTGCCGGGAGGTGTCGCTCTTCGGCACCGTGGCCCGGGTCGGCTTCTACTCCAGCTTCACGCCGCTGGCCGGCACCGACCGGCTCGACACCGGATACGGGCCGGTACTGCTGGCCCGGGACCCGGTCGACGGTGCGGTGCACGCGCTACGCGGACCGACGTACGCCGGGGTGCAGTTCCATCCCGAGTCGGTGCTCAGCCGGGACGGGTTGGCGGTGTTGACCGAGGTGGTGGGCCGGCTGCTTCCGATCCCGGCCGGCTCGGCGCCGGGCGCCGGGGTTTCCCGCCCGCAGCCGGTGGGCGGCACCATGCCGTCGGGAGCGGGGCGGGGCGCGACCGGGGCGCATACTTCCCGGCATCCCGGGTAGGCATTCGCAAGCCGGTGGTCCGGGCGGGTTGAGAGCCCTCGCCCGGGCCGCCGGTCCGCCTCTGCCGCCCGCCCGGACCCTCGTGGGACCATGGGTCGGCCCGGGACGTGGCTCCACCGGTCCCGGTCCGCCCCCGCGTCCGGCGCGTTGGAGGTCTGCTGCGATGTCCGGCCACGCCCTGTCGACCGGGCCGACCGGCGATGCCCCGGAGTCCGCCGCGGCCGGCCGGGCCGAGCCGGGCAGTTGGGCGGCACGTTACCGGTTCTGGGACGTCTACTTCGGGCTGGTGGCGGTCGGCGTCGCGGGTTTCCTGGCGGTCCACGGCACCGATCCGTTGTCGCGGCTCGCGGCCCTGCTGCCGCTGGCCGGGCTGGCCGGCTGGTACGTCGGCTTCGGCCGCCGTCTGATGCGCGACGAGATCGAGGACTGGCGCGGGTACGCCTACCTCGCCGGCGTTCTGGCGCTCTACGTACCGGCCGTACTGGTCGACGGGTCGGCGTCGTTCGTGCTCTTCGCGCTCTGCCCGCAGGCGTACATGGTGGCGGCTCCGGTGCCGGCCACGGTCGCGGTGGTCGCGTTCAACTCGGTACACCTCGTGGTGCTGCTGGCCAGGGGTGTCGAGCCGGCGGAGGTGGTGACCGGCCCGCTGCCGGTCGCGGCCCTGGTCGTGGTGCTCTCCGCCACCCTGGGCACCTGGAGCCAGCGGGTGGTCGCGCAGAGCCAGGAGCGGGCCCGGCTGATCCGCGCGCTGGACCGGTCCCGCTCGGAGGTGGCCCGGCTGTCGCACGAGGCCGGGATCCTGGCCGAGCGGCAGCGGCTGGCCGGCGAGATCCACGACACCATCGCGCAGGGCCTGGCCAGCGTGGTGTTGCTGGTGCAGGCGGCCGACGACGACGTGGACGGTGATCCGCAGCGGGCGCACCGGCATCTGGCGCTCGCCGCGCGTACCGCCCGGGAGAACCTTGCCGAGACCCGTGAGTTGATCGCGGCATTGACCCCGGCGGCGCTGGCCGGCTCCTCGCTTACCGACGCGCTCGCCCGGCTGGTCGACCGGTTCACCGCCGAGACCGGCATCCGGGCCGACTTCCGGTGCGTCGGCGACCCCGCCCCGCTGGCCATGTCGACCGAGGTGGTGCTGCTGCGGGCCGCCCAGGAGTCGCTGACCAACGTCCGCAAGCACGCCGACGCCGGGGTCGCCTCGGTGCGGCTCGACTTCGGGCCGGACCGGGTGCTGCTGACCGTGACCGACGACGGTCGTGGCCTGGCCGCCTCCACCGGCAGCGATCCGGCCTCCGGCGGTTACGGGCTGACGGCGATGCGGGCCCGGGTGGCGCAGGCGTCGGGGGTGCTCACCGTCGGTCCGGGCACCGCCGAGGGAGCCGGGACGACGGTACGGGTCGAGCTGCCGGCCTAGTCACCGTCGACCCGGTCGCCCTGCCGGGCCCAGGTGTCGAGGCCGGTCAGCACCTCGCGGAGTCCGGCACCGCGCGGGGTGAGGAGGTAGCTGATCCGGGTCGGTGGCCCGGGGTCCACCCGGCGACGCAGCAGCCCCGCGTCGGCCAGTTCGCGCAGCCGTTCGGTGAGCACCCGCCGGGAGATGCCCGGCAGTGCCTCGGCGAGATCGCGGAACCGGGCCTCGCCGTGGCCCAGCACGTGCAGCAGGTCGAGGGTCCAGCGCCGGCCGAGTATTTCCAGTGCGGCCGAGGTGGCCGCCGGAAGCCTCCGCCCGGAGACGGTTACTTTTCCCAACCTGGTCTCATCGGTTGTAGGCCGTACGCCGGGCGGGTCGGCCGAGGTGGGCTGGCCGGCCAGGAGTACGCCGATGCCGTCGAGGACCCGGCCCAGGCCGAACTCGAAGTCCTGCCGTACGGTCGCGGGGGCACCGACCTGCTCGGTCAGCCGGGACAGCAGCGGAAACCGGCCGGTGCCGAGCAGCCGGGTCAGCGCCGGTGTCTCGGCCGCCCACCACTGCTCCGCGTTCACCCCGGTCCGCCGCTCCTGCTCGGCCTCGGTCTGCACGTAGCGGGCGGCGCCCTGCACGTAGTCGCTGACGGTCAGATAGACCTGGAGCATCGTCGCCGGGTCGAGCCCGAAACCGTCGACGGCGCAGAGCACCCACTCCACGTTGGCCAGCACGTTCGGTCCCAGCGGAGGGCGTCCGGTGCCCGCCACGATCGGCAGCACCCACGGATGCCGCTGGTACATCGCCCACTCCCGGCGGGCGGCGAGCTCGATCCTGGCCCGCCAGCCGGCGGGGCCCGGCTCCGGATAGTCGATCTCGCCGAAGGCGGTCTCCACCATCAGGTCGACCAGCTCGGCCTTGCCCGGCACGTACCGGTAGAGCGACATCACCCCGGCGTCCAGGGCGGTGGCGACCCGGCGCATCGAGAGGGTCGCCAGGCCGTGCGCGTCGGCGAGCCCGATCGCCACCCGCACGATGCGGTCCAGGCTCAGCCCCGGGCCGGTCCCGGCACCGTCGCGTTCCATCCACCCCGCCCCGATCGTCGCTACCCGGTACGCATCCTCGCGTACACTGTACCCACGATAGTGAAGGTGAGGAGGTGACGATGTCCGAGACGATGACGGTACGCCGGGCCGGGCTGGCCGATGCCCGGGCCGTCGCCGAGGCGGTGGGCCGGGCGGGGCTGGACGAGGCCGTCTTCAGCTGGGTGGTGCCGGACGAGGCCGCCCGCCAGGCGTGCGCGCAGGCGTGGGTGGAGTTCGCCCCGGCCTGGGTCTCCGGTCTGCTGGAGACCGGGGAGATCCTGCTGATGCGGGACGGCTCGTTGGCGATCGGCGGCCTGTCGGTGTGGGAGTTGCGCGGTCCCGGGCGGGACGAGTCGACCGCCCCCGCCGACCCGGTCGAGGCGGAACGGCAGGCCGCCTTCCTCGACCGGGCGTACGGCCGGTACGCGCCCCGGATGGCCCTGGTCGACGAGCTGATCGCGGCCCGCCACCCGGACCGGGAAGCGCACTGGTACCTCCAGCAGATGGCCGTGCTGCCGGCGCTGCGCGGCCGGGGACTCGGCGGTGCGATGCTGCGCCACCAGCTCGACCGGGCCGACACCGACGGGCTCGGCACCTACCTGGAGGCGAGTTCACCCCGCAACCGCGCCCTCTACGAGCGGTACGGCTTCCGGGCGCGCGGTGAGCCGATCCGGCTGCCGGAGGGCGGCCCCGCACTCCAGCCGATGTGGCGGGACCCGCGGCCGCCCCGGGCCGCGACCGGCGACTGAGCCACGACCGGGGGGCGCGAGCCTGCGGCCCGCCGGTCCGTCAACCCCCCTCGAAACCCTCGCGGCCGATGGACCGGGTACTGGCCAGCCAGATCCCGAAGCCCATCGCCAGGATCGCCGGTACCTCGACCAGGAGCCGAAGTCCGCCGAACGAGAGCGTCTCGTGGAACGCGGTCACCCCGATCACGACGCTGGCGACGGGGTCCACCAGGGTGATGGCGGTGAGCGGCGCGGCGAGTGGACCGTTCTGGAAGGCGTTCTGGTTCAGCGCCACCGAGGCGAACCCGACCACGGCCAGCGCGTACAGGTGCCAGTCGGTCAGCGTCGAGAGCGGGTCGCGGGTGACCCGCTCGGCGACGGTCTTCAGCAGCGACGCGGTACCGGCGTAGAGCAGTCCGCTGGCGATACCGAGCAGGGTTCCCCGGGCGGCGCCGGTGGCCCGGTGGGCCAGGAGTAGGCAGACTGCGACCAGCGCACCGCCGATCAACGCGACTCCGAGCCAGCCCATCAGGGACGGCTGGGCCACCCCCGCGCGGGGCCGGGCGGCGATGAGGAAGACGGTCAGCCCGAGGACGCAGGCACCGACCGCGGTGACGTCACGCGGATGCGGCCGCCGGTGGTCGAGGGCCGCCTCCAGCGGGATCGCCAGGAACATCCCGCTGATGAGCAGCGGCTGGATCAGGGTCAGCGGCCCGAACCGGAGGGCGAGCGCCTGTAGGACCGTGCCGGTCAGGTCGGGCACCTTGGCGAGCAGCCAGCTCCGGCGGCGCAGCAGCCGGATGAGCAGCCTCGGATCGGCGGTGGCGTGCTGCGGTTCCCGCCTCGCGGCGCGCTGTTGCAGGGCGGCTCCCAGGGCGAAGCAGGCGGCGGCGCCGAGCGCCAACACGACCGCCGGGGTGGTCACGCGGCGGTCCCGGCGGCCGACGGCGGCCCGTACTCCGTACCCACACAGCTACGCTACGTGGTGAAATCGTCGCCCACGGACGGTTCCGCGCCGGTCGACCCACCCGTCGCCGGTACGTCCGGACCGCCACCCCGCACGTCGGGGGGGGGCGCGCCCCCCCCGGGGCTCCCCGCCCCCCCCGGGCCCCCCCCCCCCACCCCCACCCCGCCGGGGGGGGGGGCCCGCACCGCCGGGGAGCTTCCCGGCCCGTCCGGGCACCGCCGACCTCTCCCTCGACCGGCCCTCGGGCAACCGACGCCGCGCGCCAGCCCCTGGCCGGGGCTCGACACGCTCCCGGCTCAGGACGCGAGCGCTCCGGCGGCCCGCCCCTCGTGCAGGGTGAGGTTGCGGCCGTTCGACGGGTCGAAGAGGTGGATCTTCTCCAGGTTGAACCAGATCCGGTGGTTGCTCCCCTCGCTGACCGGGGACTCCGCAGACAGGCGGGTCACCAGGTTCCCGGCACCGCCGCCGAAGCCGTCCGCGCCCACGTCGGCGGCGAGTTCCTCCAGCTCCGCCGCGCTGGCCCGTTCACCGGAGACGGTGAGGTAGACGTACTTGTCGGAGCCCATCGACTCGACGATCTCGACCGGCGCCTCGAACTCCAACCCCCGACCCCGGGTCTGCTCGTCGATCAGCCCGGCGTCCTCGAAGTGCTCCGGCCGGATGCCGAGGATCAGCTCCCGGGGGGCGTCCTCGGCCGCCAGCTCACGACGGAGCCGGTCCCCGAGGGGTACGTCGCCGACAGCCGTCCGCAACCTGTCGTCCTCGACCGCGGCGTGCAGGAAGTTCATCGACGGCGAGCCGATGAACCCGGCGACGAAGAGGTTCGCCGGGTGGTCGTAGAGTTCCTGGGGCGGGCCGACCTGCTGCACGGCACCGCCCCGCATGATCACCACCCGGTCGCCGAGGGTCATCGCCTCGGTCTGGTCGTGCGTGACGTAGACGGTGGTGGTGCCGAGCTGCTTCTGCAACCGGGAGACCACGGTACGCATCTGCACCCGCAACTTGGCGTCGAGGTTGGAGAGCGGCTCGTCCATCAGGAACGCCTTCGGGTTGCGGACGATCGCCCGCCCCATCGCCACCCGCTGGCGCTGCCCGCCGGAGAGGTTCGCCGGCTTGCGGTCCAGCAGCGAGGTCAACTCCAGCACCTTGGCCGCCTCGTTGACCTTCTGCTCGATCGTCGCCTTGTCCAGCTTGGCGAGCCGGAGCGGGAACGCCATGTTCTCCCGGACGGTCATGTTCGGGTAGAGGGCGTACGACTGGAAGACCATCGCGATGTCCCGGTCCCGGGGCGCCTTGTCGTTGACCCGCTCGCCGTCGATGCGCAGCTCGCCGGAGCTGATGTCCTCCAGTCCGGCGATCATGTTCAGCGTCGTCGACTTCCCGCAGCCCGACGGGCCGACCAGGATCACGAACTCGCCGTCGGCGATCTCCAGGTCGACGTCCCGGACCGCGACCGTCCCGTCCGGGAAGCTCTTGCTCACCTTGTCCAGCACGATGTCAGCCACTGCGACCTCACCCCTTGACGGCGCCGGACGTCAGGCCCGACACGATGCGACGCTGGAAGAACAGCACGAACAGAATGATCGGAATCGTGATCACCACGGCGGCGGCGGAGATCGCCCCGGTCGGGTCCTCGAACTGCGACTCCCCGGTGAAGAACGACAGCGCCACCGGTACCGTGCGGGACCGCTCGGTGGAGGTCAGCGAGATCGCGAAGAGGAAGTCGTTCCAGCAGAAGATGAAGACCAGGATCGCGGTGGTGAAGACCCCGGGGGCGGCCAGCGGCGCAATGACCCGGCGGAACGCCTGGCCCGAGGTGGCGCCGTCCATCTTGGCGGCCTTCTCCAGGTCCCACGGGATCTGTTTGAAGAACGCCGACAGCGTGTAGATGGCCAGCGGCAGCGAGAAGGTGATGTACGGCAGGATCAGCCCCGGCCAGGTGTCGAAGAGCCCGAGCGACCGCTCGATCTCGAACAGCGGCGAGACGAGCGAGACCTGCGGGAACATCGCGATCAGCAGGGAGACCCCGACCAGCGCCTTCTTGCCCGGAAAGTCCAGCCGGGCCACCGCGTACGCGGCCATGGTGCCGAGTACCACCGCGATGGCGGTGGCGATCAGGGCGATACCGATCGAGTTGCCCAGGGCCCGGACGAACTGGTTGGTGGAGAAGATCGTGCGGTAGTTGTCCAGCGTCCACTCCCGGGGGATGAAGTTCCCGTCGGTGAGCGTGCCGGTGGTCTTGAACGACAGCGACGCGATCCACAGCACCGGGACCAGTGCGAAGACCACCACCACGACGTCCAGCAGTCCCCACCGCCACTTCGCCGCGGTGGTGGTGTCGGCGGCGGCCATCAGATTCTCCTTCCGTTCGCGACCACGGTGCTCGCGCTCATCAGAGCTTCCTTTCGTTCGCGACTGCGGTGCTCCGCTTCGCTACGCTCCTCGCGCTCACCGGCGACCTCCCTCGTCTGTGCTGCCCGGGGCAGCCGTGCCGAACAGCTTCACGAAGATGAACGCGATGATCGCCACGGCCAGGAAGATCAGCACCGACATGGTCGACCCGATCCCGAGGTTGAGCCCGCGCATCAGGTTGTTGTAGGCGAGCATCGACACCGACGACGTCTCGTTCGAACCGGCGGTCAGCACGAAGATGTTGTCGAAGACCCGGAACGCGTCCAGGGTGCGGAACAGCAGCGCCACCAGGATCGCCGGCTTCATCACCGGCAACATGACCTTGACGAACCGCTGCCACGCGGTGGCACCGTCCATCGAGGCCGCCTTGAGCAGGTCCTCCGGCACCAGCGCCAGGCCCGCCATCAGCAGCAACGCCATGAACGGGGTGGTCTTCCAGATCTCCGCCAGCATGATGATCGCCAGCGCGCTGGCCCGTTCGGTCAACGGCGCCCCCTCGCCGAAGAGGTTGGCCAGATATCCGGTGCCGGGCGTCCAGGCGTACCGCCAGGAGAAGGCCGCCACCACCGTGACGATGCCGTACGGGATCAGCGCCGAGGTGCGGACCAGGCCGCGCCCGACGATGGTCCGGTGCATCACGACGGCCAGCCCCATGCCCAGCACCAGTTCGACGGCGACCGTCACGACGGTGATCAGCATGGTCACCCCGAACGCGGTCCACCAGTAGTCGTTGGTCAGCACCGTGACGTAGTTGGCCAGCCCGACGAACTCCCGCTCGTCCGGGAACTTGAGGTCGAAGCGCTGCAACGACAGCCAGACCGAGTAGAGGATCGGATAGGCGGTCACGGCCAGCATCACCAGCGCGGCCGGGGCGCAGAGCAGCCAGCCGAGCCGGCGCTCGGCCCGCTTCCCCTCGCTCAGCACCGCCCGCCCGGGGCGGCCGCGCCGCGGCGCCGGCACTCCCCGGCCGGTGCCGGTCCGGTCCACGGCGGTCGCGGTCCCGGTTTCGGTTTCGGTGCTCACGGCAGCACCCCCTTCGAGTCGAGCGCGTCCTGCGTCGCCTCCCGCATCCGGTCCGCGGTCCGCTCCGGGTCGATCGACGACGGCGGGGAGAGCGTCGCCGAGAGCACCGTCGAGATGTTCTGGTACGCCGGGCTGCGCGGCCGGGTCGCCGCGTCCTTCAGCTCCTCCAGGATGGTGTCCCGCATCGGGTACGCCTCGGCCATCTCCGGTTCGGCGTAGACGCTCTCGATGGTCGGCGGCACCCCGTCGTTGATCGCGGAGAACTTCTGGTGCTCGGCGTCACGCAGGCAGGTGGCGGCGTCGAAGGACTCCTCGGGGTGCTCGGTGTACCGGCTGATCGCCAGGTTGAACCCGCCGATCGTCACCTTGCTCGGCGTACCCGGGTCGACGCCCGGATAGCGGGCCCACTTCACCTTCTTCGCCAGCTCCGGGTCGGCCTCCTGCATCGCCGGATAGACGAACGGCCAGTTGAGCTGGAACGCGCCCGCCCCGGACTGGAAGTCGAGCCGGGCCTGGTCCTCGATCGTGTTCGAGAAGGAGGAGGTGGTGATCCCGGCGGTGGCGAAGTTCCGCAGCACCTCCAGGGCCCGGACGGCACCCTCGTCGAAGACCGCCTTGCTGCCGTCGTCGTTGATCATCTGGCCGCCGGCACTGGCCACCAGGGTGTTGTAGAGCACCACCAGTCCCTCGTACTGGGCGCCCATGGTGATCACCCGGTACGGCTGGCCCCGCCCTCGCAGGTCCTGGGCCATCCTGATCATCTCGTCCCAGGTCTGCGGCGGCTGCGGCACCAGGTCGGACCGGTACCAGAGCAGTTGCACGTTGGTGTTCTTCGGCGCGGCGTAGAGCCGGTCCTCGTAGCGGGCCGTCTCCAGCGGACCGGCCAGGGTGCCGCGCTCGACCTCGGCCCGGCGCTCGCCGGTCCACTCCAGCAGCCAGCCGGCGCTGGCGAACTCCTGGGTCCAGGTGACGTCCAGGCCCAGGATGTCCATCCCGGTGTCCTCGGCGGCCAGCCGCCGGACCAACTGCACCCGCTGCTCGTCGGCGGCCCGGGGCAGCACCCGGTACGCGATCCGGTACCGGCCGCCGGCCTTCGCGTTGCAGTCGTCGACCACCTTCTGGATGTTCTGCTCGGTGGTGTAGTAGAGGTTGATGGTCGGTACGCCGCCGTCGTCGCCGGAGCCGCAGGCCGCGAGTGGCCCCAGCAGCGTCAGCGCCGCGAGCGCCGCCATCAGCCGGTACCGGCGGCTCCGACCCGGGCCGCCCCGCTCGGGCTCAGCCATGCCGGTCCCCCGCTCTCCCCCCGGCCGTCCCGCCCACGTCGGCATCCGCCGACCGTGACCGCCGGTGGTGTCCCGCCGACCACACGTCGCGCGCCCGGTGACCGCTCATCGCGCCGTCCTCCCTCTCACGACGCCGGGGCGGGGCCCGTCCCGGCACACGGCGAAAGCACCCCGCCTCCGGCCGCAGGCGAACCGCCGGACCGGGCGTAGGTGTCGGACCTCCCCACTGCCCCGACGCCCACGCACCGAAACATCGACAGGCTTCAGCCGCCCCGCGCCCCGGCCACGCGCCACCGGGCCGTACCCCGCTGGCCCGGCGCCCCGGCCGTCGGCCGAGGGCCGCCGATCCGGGCTCCACTGTGGTATTCCCGGCGGGCGACGCCTCGGATACCGTGGGTGCTACCTCCGGTGCCAGCAGGTCGCCGTCGATGCCGACCGCCCGGTGGACCCGCCACCCCGCCTCCGCGCGACCCGGCCCGGATCCGCCCGGGCGGCAGGTTCCGACAGGCAAAACGCGCCCCCGTCCCCGCGATCCACGGGCAGGATCGTCCGCAAGAGGAGGTGCCGCCGTGCAGAACACCCGGGCACTCACCCTGTCCTTCGAGGTCAACGGGCCGCCACCGGTCAAGACCGAGGCACTGTCGATCTTCGCGGCCGGACACCGGCAGGCCGCCCGGGTCCGCACCCTGCTCCAGGCCGCCTGCGCCGCCGCGCAGCGCAGCGGCTGGACGGCACTGACCGGACCGGTCGCCCTGGAGATCGTGCTGCGCTGCCCGCCGGGCCGGCGGACCTCCGACGCCGCGACCCTGATCGGCGGGATCGGCGCCGTGCTCCAGGACAAGAAGCGGGCCGCCGACATCGGCCTCGCCCACCTCGGGGTACTCGCCGACGTCGCGCTCTACGTCGACGACCGGCAGGTTCAGCAGGTGTCGTACCGGGAGGAGCCGGCCGAGGAGCTGTCGTACCTGGTTCGGGTGACCAGCCTGCCGCCGGTGTCCTGAGCCGGTGCCGTCCGCGTCCCCAGCCGGGCGCCGGCCGTCACCGCCGCACCGGGACGACGGCCACACCGGTACGCCGGAACCGGTTTGACCCTCGCCCGACGCTGGGTACGCGGACGCGACCGGCGGGTGACGGGGGACCGGCGGGCAACGGCACCGGCGACGAAGGGAGCGGTCATGTCGGAGCCACACGTCACGCTCGACCCCACCGGGCTCGACCCGGCGCGCCAGCATCTGCGCGGACCGCTGGAGGAGCAGCTCAACTCCGCGTTGCGGGCGGCCACCGAACGGGTCCGGAACGACTACGCCGGTGAACCGGTCGAGGAGGTCTGCCGCCGGCTGCTCGACGAGACCCGGGCAGGGCTGCATCCGGACATCGCGGCCGGATTCACCCCGGACATGGACGAGTTCTGCCGGGTCGCCGTGGCGATCGTCCGGCGGGACGGCTCCGGGTCCCACTGACCCGCACCCGAACCTCGGGCCGGATCGACGGCTGTCGGCGCAGGGGCGTTGGCCGTGGACGTCCGGCCTCCGTACACTCAGTGCGCCGTCACGGCCGACCGTGCACGTCCCGCGTCCCCTGCACCGGATCCGGTCGATCTCTACGGGAGGCCCAGTGCCCGCACTGCCGTCCAGCGTGCCCGCCGCGGTGCTCGACACCACCTCCACCGCCCTGCTGACCACGGCCGAGAACGGCGAGGTGACCTGGTACAACCGGGCGGCGCAGCGACTCGGCCAACTCGTCGGCGCGGACATCGGCTCGCTGCCCTTCGACACCGCCACCCCGGGCGGACCACCGGTCGAGCTGCGCTGCCCGACGGTCGGCGGCACCGTACGGCACCTGCGGGTGACCTGCCGGCGGCTGCCGCCGCTGCCGCGTACCGCCCCGGAGCCGGACAGCCACCTGGTGTACGAGCTGGTCGACGTCACCGAGCAGCGCGCCGACCGGCGCCGCGCCGACGACTACGCCTGGCGGCTCTCCCACATCGAGCAGTTGGCCCGGGTCGGCACCTGGGAGTGGCACCTTCCCACCGACCAGGTGGTCTGGTCACCCACCCTGAAGGCCATGATCGGGCTGGCTCCGGAGACCGCGCTCGACTACCCGACCTACCGGACGATGATCCACCCGGACGACCTCGGAATGATCGAGGCGACCCTGCACCGGGCGATCCGGGAGGCCACCCCGTTCACCTACACCCACCGGATGTACCTGGCGAACAGCCGTCAGCTGCGCGTCCTGGAGTGCTACGGCGAGGTCTTCACCGACGAGTCCGGCCGGCCGCTGCGGATGCTCGGTACGGCGCACGACATCACCGAGATCCGGCAGGTCCAGGACGAGCTGGCCTACCTCGCCGAGCACGATCCGCTGACCGGACTGCCGAACCGGCGCGCGCTAACCGCGAAACTGAGCCAGCTCACCGGCACCGACGGCGGGACGGCGGCGGCCCTGCTCCTGATCGACATCGACAACTTCAAGGACATCAACGACCTGCGCGGGCACGCCATCGGCGACGAGGTGCTCCGGCTGCTCGCCCGGCTGCTCCCCGACCACCTGCCCGCCGAGGCGGTGCTCGGCCGGCTGGGCGGGGACGAGTTCGCCGTGCTGCTCCCCTCCTGCGACGCCGACCGGGCACTGGCGATCGGGGCCGGGCTCTGCGACCTGGTCGCGCACACCCCGCTCGCGGTGCGCGGCGAGCCGCTGCGGGTGACGCTGAGCATCGGCGCCGCCCCGCTGGACACCGCCGACGACGACACCCTGCTGCTCGCCCACGCCGACCTGGCGCTCTACCAGGCCAAGGGAGAGGGCCGCAACCGGGCCCGGCTCTTCGCGCCGGAGCAGCAGCGGCTGGCGGCCCAGCGGGTCGACCTGGTCTCCCGGGTACGCCGGGCGCTGGACACCGGTCAGTTGCAGCTCGACGCCCAGCCGATCATCGACCTCGGCGACGACCAGGTGCGCAGCTACGAGCTGCTGATGCGGGTACGCGACGACCAGCACCGGCAGATCGGTCCCGGGGACTTCCTGCCGGCGCTGGAGCGCGGCGACATGATCTACGAGCTGGACCGCTGGGTGGTGGAGACCGCCACCGGAGCACTCGCCGCGGCCCGGGCCGCCGGGGTGGAACTGCGGCTGGACGTGAACATCTCCAGCCGCTCGCTCGAGGATCCGAGCTTCGGTGACTGGGTGGTCGGCACCCTGGCCGCCGCGGGCGTACCCGCGACGCAGCTCGGCCTGGAGATCACCGAGACCACCGCCATCGCCAACCTGGCCGCCGCCCGCCGGCTCGCCTCGACGCTCACCTCGGCCGGCTGCCGGTTCAGCCTGGACGACTTCGGCGCCGGATACGGCTCCTTCGTCTACCTGAAGCACCTGCCGTTCAGCGCGGTCAAGATCGCGGGTGAGTTCGTCCGGCACGCCGACCACGGCGGCTCGGACCCGATCCTGATCGACGCCGTGGTGCGGGCCGCGCACGGGCTCGGGATGCGGACCGTCGCCGAGCACATCGACCGGCCCGAGCTGGTGCCGGTGCTGCGCGACCTCGGCGTCGACCGGGGTCAGGGATACCACCTGGGCCGGCCCGAGCCGCTGCACGAGCTGATGGCCCGGACCATCGCCCGGGCCGGGGTCTCCGCGACGATCCGGTAGCCGCGCCGTCAGTCGGCGGCCAGCGCCGCCACCTCGTCGGCGCAGCCCCAGCCGAGGGTGACCCCGGCGCCGCCGTGCCCGTAGTTGTGGATCAGCCGGGCGGGTCCGGCCAGCCCGGAGGCATCCTCGGCCAGCCGGGCTCCGCCGAGCCGGCCGGGCCGCAGCCCGGCGAGCTGCCCGAGCACCGGTGCCGCGGCCAGTTCGGGGACCAGCGCGACGCACCGGGCCAGGATCGCGGCGGCGGCCTCGTCGTCGGGCCCGGTCTCCGTCCGGTACGGCTCGAAGGTGCCGCCCAGCACCACGTCCCGGGCGCGCGGGTGTACGTAGCTGATGCCGGCCGGGTTCTGCTCGTCGCGTACCGAGGTGTCGATGCCGGGGTTGCCGACCAGCACGATCCGGCCCCGGATCGGGTGCACGGCCGGGTCGTCGGCGAGTTTGCCGGCGGCCAGCCCGGTGGCGTTGACCACCAGCGGTGCCCGCCGGGCCGACGGCCACGCCTCGGCCGCGATCGGGGGTACGTCGGCGAGCCGGTCCACCCGGTGCCGGCGCACCGGCACGTCCAGCCGGCCGAGCCGGTCGACCAGCCAGTCGAGGTACGGGCCCATCTCGACACTCGGCACGGTGAACCGCCACTGTCCGGCGTACCCGGCCGGGGGCGGGACGGTCCGGAAGTCGGGGACCGCCGGGGCCCACCACGGGGCACCGGTCACCGGCTCGCGCAGCAGCATCCGGGTCGGCCGCATCCGCACGCCCGGCACCTCCTGCCGGGCCTGTCCGGCGAGCACCTCGAAGGTGCGCCGGGCCCAGCCCAGCACCCGGGGGTCGCCGCTGGTCCGGGTCGGGTACCACACCGCGGCGGCGACCCGGGAGACCGTGTCGGCCGGTTCGTCGGCGGTCAGCACCGTCACCCGGGCACCGGCCTCGGCCAGCCGTACCGCGGTGGTCAGCCCGACCACCCCCGCGCCCAGCACCACGACGTCGCGCATCCGACCAGCCTGCCGGTCGATCCCGAGACAGACAACCTCCCGCAGGGTAATCGAGTTCTCACGCAATGTCCATACAGGAAGACCCCTAAAGTGGGCCGGAACCCCGTAAGTAAATAAACTTGCTTGACGAGGGATCAATGAGGGTTTCTGCGCATGAAAGGTACGACTATGCTCAGGACCGTGAAGGAAGAGATGGACAGCGAGCTCAGCGCTTCCACCCGGACCCAGCGCTACGTGGTGGTGTCCGAGGTTGTCGTCGAGGTCGAGAACGACTATCGACTTCGGGCGGCGGCACTGGTCAAGCTGGATGCCGTGGCGTCCAGCACCCCGGAGGGGCTGGAGCGGATGCGCAGCCGCATCGAGGGCGACACCGCCGTCGCGCTCGACTTCCTCACCGATCCCGTCGCGGCGATCGCCGCCGCCGACGGCATCCGCGCACACGGCCACGGCATCCGGGTACGTCGATATCTGCCCCGGGACGACGGCGACGGCGGCCCCGGAGTCGAGGAGCGCTGACGGATCGCGGGCCGGGCCGCCCCGGCGTTACCGGGGCAGGATCCGCTCCAGCAGCAGCGGGACCAGCCGGTCCGCCTGGTCGTCCAGATAGAAGTGGCCGCCGGGCAGCGTGTGCACGTCGAGCCCGGCACTGGTGTGCACCACCCACCGCCGGGCGTCGGCGGTGGTGAAGGTGTGGTCCCGATCCCCGACGATCGCGGTGATCGGGCAGCTCAGCGGCTCGCCGGCCGCGTAACGGTAGGTTTCGATCAGCCGCAGGTCGCCCCGGACCATCGGCAGCGTCAACTGCCGCATCTCGTCGAGTTCCAGCAGCTCCACGCCGCTGCCGCCGAGTTCCCGGAGGTACGCGACCACCCCGTCGTCGTCGCGCAGATGCACCCCGATCGAATGTCGGGCCGAGGGTGCCGGACCGGCCGACACGAAGAGCCGACGCACCGTCAACGAGTCGCTGCGGCGCAACCGGCGGGCCACCTCGAAGGCGACCACGGTGCCCATGCTGTGTCCGAAGAAGACCACCGGCCCGGTCAGCTCCCGCTCGACCGCCGCGACGATCTCGTCGACCAGGACGGCCATGTCGTCGATGACCGGCTCGCCGTACCGGTTCTGCCGGCCCGGATACTGCACCCCGATCACCTCTATCGAGTCGGGGACCAGTTCCGCCCAGCGCCGGTAGCCCGCCGCCCCGCCACCCGCGTGCGGGAAGCAGACCAGCCGGACGGTGGCCCGGGGCGCGGCCGCGAAGCGGAGGAACCAGTCGTTCGTGACCCTGCCGTACGTGCTCACCGGCGCAGCCCTTTCCCTCGGTGGAGTTGTCCCGGGTGGAGCCGGGTGGTCAGCCGTTCTCCTTGGCGCCCGGGCCGGAGCGGCTGCCGAACGTCCGGTCCAGCGCCGCGTACCGCTCGTCGGCCGTCTCCTCGTCCGCGGCCTGTTCCATGGCGAGCGCCCGGACCAGGTCGTGGAAGAAGTATCGCGCCTGGCTCGAACCGTCGACCTGGACGACGTCCAGCAGTCGGGCGTCGACCAGTTGCTCCAGCAGCTCCCGCGCGGTGGCGAGGGTGACGTCGAGCAGCACCGCGGCGGTCCAGATGGCGAACCGGGGCGCGTCGAGCAGGGCCAGCAGCCGGAAGGCACGCCGGGCCGGCTCGTCGAGGCCCTGGAGGCTCAGCGCCACGCTGGCCCGGACCTCGAGGTCACCGATCCGCAGTTCGTCCAGCCGCCGACGCTGGCTGGAGAGCCGGTCGGCGAGCCGGGCCAGCCGCCAGTGCGGCTTGGCGGTGAGCCGGGCACCCGCGATGCGTACGCCGAGCGGCAGGTGGCCGCAGAGTTCGACGATGCGTACCGCGGACTCCGGCTCGGCGGCCACCCGGGCGGCACCGACGATCTTGGAGAGCAGTTCCAGCGCCTGCCGGTGTTCGAGGACGTCCAGGTCGATCAGGGGTACGCCCTCCAGCGCCGCCAGCCGGGCCCGGCTGGTCACCATCGCCGCGCAGGTCGGGCTCTCCGGCAGCAGTGGGCGTACCTGCTGCTCGCTGGCGGCGTTGTCGAGAAGTACCAGCACCCGCCGCCCGGCGAGCCGGTTCTGGTAGAGCTGTACCCGCTCCGCCATCGACGGCGGGATCTCCGACGCCTCCACTCCCAGCGCCCGCAGGATGGTGCCGAGCAGGTCCGCCGGGTCCGCCGGCTGTGGTCCGGCGCCGCGCAGGTCCAGATAGATCTGCCCGTCCGGGTACGACGAGCGCAGCAGGTGTCCGACGTGGATCGCCAGGGCGGTCTTGCCCAGCCCGGCCATCCCGCCGATCACGCAGGCGAGCCGCCGCCCACCGTTGTCCGCCCGGGTACGCAGCAGCGCGACCACCTGGGCGGCCTCCCGGTCCCGGCCGGTGAAGTCCGCCACGTCCGGCGGGAGCCGGGCCGGCAGCGGCTCGGCCGGGGTACGCCGGACGGCCACCCGGACCTCCGGCGCCGGCAGGGTCAGCGACGCCTCGGCGGCCAGGATGGACTTGTGCAGGTCCTGTAGCTCGCGTCCCGGGTCGATGCCGAGTTCCTCGGCGAGCAGGTGCCGGTAGTCCTGGTAGCTGGCGAGCGCGTCCGCCTGCCGGCCGCACCGGTAGAGCGTCAGCATCAGCTGGCCACGCAACTGTTCGCGCAGCGGGTCCGCCGCGACCAGCCCGGTCAGCTCGACGACCAGCCGCCCGTGCTGGCCGAGCGCCAGTTCCGCGTCGATCCGGTCGCCGAGCGCGGCCAGCCGCGCCTCCTCCAGGCGGGGCCGCTCCGCGTCGCTGAGGAACTCGGTAACCCCGGCCAGGGCGGGGCCGCGCCACAGCGCGAGGGCGCCCCGCAGCGCCTCGGCGGCCTCGGCCGGCCGCCCCTCGGCGAGGGCGTCCCGGCCACGCGCCGCGAGCTGCTCGAAACGGACCAGGTCGAACCGTTCGGGCGCGACCCGCAGCACGTAGCCGGGGCGCTGCCGGACGATCTCGGCGTCCGGCGCGAGCTTGGCGCGCAGCCGGGAGACGTACGTCTGGATCTGCGCGGCCGCGGTGACCGGCGGGTCGTCACCCCAGAGCACCACGGCGAGTCGTGAGTCGGAGACCACCCGACCCCGGGCGAGCAGCAGTACGGCGAGCACGGTGCGCACCTTGGAGGCGCTGAGTTCGACCAGGCCGGTCGAGTCGACCACCTCGACCGAGCCGAGGATCCGGAATTCCATCTCTCCGGGGCGGGGGTGGCCGGACACGCCCGCGTCGGTGGGGTCGACCGGTGCCGGAGCCGGCGGGGTTCCGAACATCAGGACCTCCCGCCGGCCGTCATCGGAAGTCCTTGCCGTGGCTCACCGCGAGCGGTCGGCCGACCGCGCGGTAACGGCGCCGGGTCTCGATGTCCAGGTCCTCGTAGACCGGGTCGAGGGCGTCGGCCATGAACAGCTCCCGCATCAGCGCCCGCTGCACCTTGCCACCGGGCGACTTGCGCACCTTGCCGGGGTGTAGGAAGGCCACGTTGGCCACCCGCACCCCGAAGCACCGGCTGAGCCAGTCCTTGACGCCACGGGCCAGCGACGACAGCGTCGCCGGGTCGGCCGGCTCGGCCTGGACCTCGTGCAGGACCACGATCTCCTGCCGGGGCGACGGCACCGCGAAGACGGTGCCGGTCAGGTCGGCGAACCGGGTGTCGGAGGTGCGGACCGCCTTCTCCATGTCGTGCGGATAGAGGCTCCGCCCGCCGATGACCAGCATCTCGCGCATCCGGCCCAGCACGTAGAGCTCGGCACCGGCCCAGACGCCGAGGTCACCGGTACGCAGGTAGCCGCCCTCGCCGTCGGCGGTGGTCGCCTCGAAGGTCCGGTCGCTCTCCACCTCGCGCCGCCAGTAGCCACGGGCCACGCTCCGGCCCCGGATCCAGATCTCACCGAGCCGTCCGTCGGGCAGTACCGCGGCGGTGTCCGGGTCGACGATCCTGACGTCAAGACCATTTACCGTGCCGCTGCTGACAAGTGATCTCGCCGCGGCCGCATCGGTCGCCGCCGGCAACAGAATGTTCTGTTCCAAGCGGCTCGGATCGAACCGTTCCACGGCGAGTGGATGACCGGGTCGGGTGCCGGAGACGAACAATGTCGACTCGGTGATGTGATAGCCGACCCGCACCGCCTCGCGACGGAAGCCGGCCGACGCGAACCGGTCGGCGAATTCGATCAACGGCTCGGGCTCGATCGGGTCCGCACCACCGACGCAGGCGTGCTCCCACCGGCCCAGGTCCACGCCTCTGACCTGCTCGTCGGTCACCCGGCGAGCGCACATCCGGTAGGCGAAACCGGGTGCGGAACTGATCCGCACATCGTATTTGTCGATAGCTTTCAGCCAGCGGACCGGATCGGCAAAGAAATCATCGGCCGACATGAGTACGGCGGTGGCGCCGCGATAGAGCGGTTCGAGCAGCATTTCGAGCAACCCGGCACCGTCGTGCAACGGCAGCCAACCGAGGGAACGGTCCCACGGCGTCAGGGAAAACGCGTCCCTGAGCATTTCGAAATTGTGCGCCAGGTTCTCATGGCTGATCATCACACCTTTCGGGTCGCTCATGGACCCGGTCGTATAGCGCAGCAGCGCCAGCGCACCCGAACCGATGTGTGTCGGCCCGTCCCAGGCACCCGGGGCGGCCGGCCCGGCGAGGTCGGTGGCGGTGCAGAGCAGCCGGTCCAGCCCGTCCTGGCTCATCCAGTCGGAGACGGTGACCAGGCTCCCGCTGTCGGTCAGCACGATCCTCGGGTCGGAGTCCAGCGCGATCCCGGTGGCCCGCATGAGGTGGTGCTTGTCCCCGTCGGGCAGCGGGGCCGGCACCGGGACGACACCGGCGTACATACAGCCCAGGATGCTTTTGACGAACTCGATGCCGGTCGGATAGAGCAGTAGTGCGCGATCGCCGGGACGACAGCGGTCCCGGAGTCTGCCGGCCAACTCCCGGGCAGCCCGGTCCAGCTCGCCGTAACTCAAGGACTCCGAACGTTCTTCACGTTCGTCCCAACGGAGGAGGACAACAGCCTCCCGGTCCGGATCCTGGTCGGCGTGTCGGGCGACCCGCTCCACCAAACCCACGATTCCCACCCGCATTTCCCCCCAAAATGTTGGCTACAGGAAGCGTGGCCAACCACGGCGGGCCCCCGAATGAGCGACAGGCTCCCAGCGGCCACGACCGCGGACGCCAGTACTCCCCAAACGCTCACGGACGGTTCCGCCTACGATATCGGTGCACCGATATTCAATCAAGTCAGGTTGGAGACAGCGATAAGAACTTCGAGCGAAACATCGGGAAAACG
This sequence comes from Plantactinospora veratri, assembly GCF_036421995.1. NCBI lineage: Bacteria > Bacillati > Actinomycetota > Actinomycetes > Micromonosporales > Micromonosporaceae > Plantactinospora > Plantactinospora veratri. The sequence goes on along the minus strand of NZ_JAZGQL010000011.1, from coordinate 10,164 downwards.
TCCCGTCGCTTATCGGGTCCGAGCCTTCACTACCGAATGGTAACCTTGTCTGCATTGCCGCAATGTCCCGCCCACCAGGGCAATTAGCCCGGCCGGCCGGGATACTCACCGTTTCTTTGCCGACGCAAACAACATAGTCCGGTGTCGTGTGGATACGGCCGCGTATCCAGAAGACAAGACAGTTTCACATACTCGTCCGTAACCGGGGCGATCCGCAGCCGGAACAGGCCGGGCGGAGTCGGAAATAGGGGACGACATGCGAGAAGCCCGCCCTGGCGGCCGGGTGGCTGCCGGGGCGGGCTTCCGCTCGCGGTGGGCTCAGGCGTGGGGCTCAGGCGTTCGACGGCTCCGCCATCGCCACCGCGATTTGCCGAGGGCCGGTGAACGGCTCGCGCCCGTGTGCCGCGAGCATGTTGTCGACCACCAGCACGTCGTCGTACTGCCAGTCGAACCGTACGGTCGCGGCGCGGTAACAGTCGCGCAGGTGGGCGATGACGTCGTCCGGGATCCGCCCCCCGTCGCCGTAGTAGGTGTTCGTCGGCAGGTCCTCCTCGTCGAACATCTCCAGGACCCCCTCCCGGACGTCCTTCGGCAGCGTCGTCACGTGGAAGAACGTGGCGTGGTTGAACCAGACCGTCTCGCCGCTGACCGGGTGGGTGTGCACCGGCTTGCGGACCGCCCGGGTCCGCAACCCGCCGCCGTCCCGCCACTCGGTCTCGATCCCGTTGCCCGCGCAGTACTCGGTGACGGCCGCCCGGTCGTCCGTGTTGAAGATCTGCTGCCACGAGGTACCGAACGAGCCGTGGAAGTTGCGCACCACCATCCAGCCCCGCCGGACGAACTCCTCGCGGATGCTCGGGTCGATCGACCGGTACACCTTGCGGATGTCGGCCAGCGGGGTGGCCCCCCGGGTGGCCGGCGCCTGCCGGCAGTAGAAGTAGAGGGTCAGCGGCCACACCGCCTGGTAGGAGTTCTCGTTGTGCAGGAAGATCTCCTCTTCCGGCGGGTAGTCGGTCGAGGTGTAGACCTGGCCCTTGATCGTGCTGCGCGGCGAGGAGCGCTCCGAATAGGTCAGCGGCGGGCCGGAGAGCGCGCGTACCACCGCGTCGAAGCCGTCGACCCCGCCGACGGAGAAGCCACGCAGCAGCAGCGCACCCCGCTCGCCCAGGATCTTCCGCAGGCCGGCACGCTCGGCCCGGATCAGCTCCCCGATCTCGGCGCCGGCCGACTCGCGGGTGACCAGGTGCGGCATTGTTCCGATGTCAGTAGTGGAGGAAGTCATGGTCCGGCCCTTCGGTCTGGACAACTCCGCGCGGCGACCCGGCGGTTCAGTCGGACATGGCAACCAGGACCCGACGCCGCCCGGTGAACGGACGCCGGCCGTGGCCTACCAGTACATTGTCGATCAGCAACACGTCGCCCTGTCGCCAGTTGACGTCGACGGCGGCCTCCAGACCACGGTCGCGTACCTGGATGACGTACTCGTCCGGGATCGGAGTGCCGTCGGCGAAGGTGACCGACTGCGGAAGCTCGTCCGGCGGCAGCACCTCGGCCAGCGACTTCGCGGTCTCGTCACCGAGCGCCGCCGGATGCCACTGGTCGGACTGGTTGAACCACACCTCGGCCCCGGTCGCCGGGTGCCGGGTGGTGGAGGGGCGGTCCTGGGTGACCCGCAGCCCACCGTCGGACTTCCACTCCCAGCTCGCCTCGGTACTGCTCAGGAACGCCTCGACCTCGTCCCGGTCGGCGGTCTCGAAGGTGTCCTGCCAGCTCTTGCCGAGGCCGAAGCCGTCGTGCAGGTTCTGGGTGTAGCGCACCCCACCGGCGTACGCGGCGCGCACCTCCGGGTCCAGGGCCTCCAGCCAGCGGACGCCGTCGACCACCGGAGTGGCGCCACCGGTCTCCGCCGCCGTGTGGCAGAAGAACATCAGCCGGGACGGCCACTGGTGGGCGTACGACAGCTCGTTGTGCATCGAGATGGTGAACTCGGGCGGGTACTCGGTGGAGGTGTAGACGTTCTTCCCCACCTTGGTGCGCGGCGAGTTGCCGTGCACGTACGCCAGCCGGTTCGGCAGCAGCCGGTCCATGACCGGGTCGAGCGTCTCCTCCGTCACCTGGAAGCCACGGAAGACCAGCGCCTTCTCCGCGGTCAGCAGCTTCTCCAGGTCCGGCGTCGTCGATAGGTAGTCGACCAGCCCCTGTGGGCTCGCCGCGACCCCGGCGGCCGCCGGGTCGATCTCCATCGGTCTCCAGGTCTGGTGACCTTCCATCGGACTCTCCCTTCGAGGGGACTCCCGCGAAAGGTGGAGACCGGTAGCGGGAATCGGAAGGTAATGCGTCGGTGACACAGCCGTCATCCAGTCCAAGGATGCAGGCAAGATCTATACTTTCTCGATACTGCGGCCATTGACCCGCTGACCTGCGGCAACAGTCGGACCGGCGGCGCCGTTCCCGGTCCGGTCACCGGCCGCCGGGGGCACCATGTTGCGGCCGGGCGCCGCGTGCCGGCCGAGCCGGCGGACCATCCGGGCGTTGTCCGGCGTCCGGGCGATGCCCCGCACCGCCGGGCTGAGCACGGCGAGCACCACCAGCGACGACATCACCGCGCCGAGCCACAGCACGGTCGCCCGGATCCCGGCACCGGCCAGCAGAACCCCGCCGCCCAGCGCGCCGAGGAAATTCGACCCCGAGGCCAGCAGTGTGGCCACCCCGCCGACCCGGCCCATCAGCGGATCCGGGGTGATCCGAACCATGTAGACCATGCCGACCACGTTGAACAGTCCGCCGACGTAGCTGTTGGCGGCGAAGATCACCGACAGGTGGACCGGGTTGGTGGTGAACGCCATCAGCGGCACGGTCACCGCCCAGGCGGCCAGCCCACCCACCACCAGGGCTCGCAGCGTGGCCCGGCGCAGCCACCACATGCCGCTCAGCGCGCCGAGCATTCCGCCGATGCCACTGGCCCCGATCACCGCACCGACCACCGCGGCCGAACCGCCACCGTTGCGGACGACGACCATCAGGGCCAGGGTGAGCGCCTGGAAGACGGCATTGCTGATCGCCACGAACCCCAGCACGGTACGCAGGAAGCGCTGTTGCCACATCCACGCCACGCCCTCGGCGATGTCGGCACGCAGTGTCGTGACGCGTCGCTCCGTACGGGCCTGTTGGAAGGGCTTGCGGATCAGCAGCAGCGCAATCAGGGAGCCGAGGTGGGCGATGGTGGTGAACAGGAACGGCGCCCACCTGGCCGCCGTGAACAGCACCCCGCCGACCGGCTGGCCGATCAGCACCGCCGCCCGGCCCCGGGCCTCGTTCTGGGTCAACGCGGTCGACAGGTGCTCGGCCGGGACGAGCTGCCGGACGGCGGCCCGCTCGCCGAGCTGGTAGAAGACGCTCAGACTGGTCTGCACGAACGCCACGACCATGAGCTGGGGCACCCAGATCCGGTCGAACAGCACGGCCAGGGCCACGCTGCCGGTGGCGACGAGACAGCCCAGGTCACAGAAGATCATCAACCGGCGCCGGTCCCAGCGGTCCACGAACGCGCCCGCCGGCAACTGCACCAGCAGGTGCGGCAGCAGCGCGGCGGCACCGACCAGCCCCGCGTTGCCGGCCGAACCCGTGTACCAGAGCACCAGCATCGGGTACGCGATCGAGGTGATCCGGGCCCCGATCAGGGTGCCGGCCGCCCCGGCCCAGAGCAGCAGGAAGTCCCGGTTGCGGCGCAGCGGGACGGTCGGCGACGGCGGCCCGCCCGACGCCTCGGCGTCGGGCGGGCCCGTCGTACCGGACGGCGCCGCCCCGCGCGATGGCGGGGCGGGCTCCTCCACGATGCTCACGATCCGGACCCCGGCGGCCCGCCCACGGGACCACGACGGCACCACTCCAGTACCGCCATCGCGCTGTGCAGCTTGTTCTCCGCCTGCTCGAAGGCGATGCTCGCCGGGCCGTCCAGCACCTCGGCGGTGACCTCCTCGCCCCGGTGCGCCGGCAGGTCGTGCATGAAGACCGCGTCCGGACTACCGGCCCACAGCCCGGCGCCGACCTGGAACGGCGCGAAGATCTCCCGCCAGTTCGGGTCGGGCTTGCTGGTGCCGGTGGTCTGCCAACGGGTGGTGTAGACGACGTCGAAACCGCCGGGCAGCTCCGCCATGTCGTGCCGCTCGCAGATCGTCGCCGTACCCCGGGCCGCCTGCGCGGAGGCGGTCGCCCTGATCTCCTCGGTCAGCCCGTAGCCCGGTGGCGTACGCAGCTCCAGGTGGGTGCCGGCGTACCGGGTCAGGGCCAGGGCGAGCGCGGCGGCGCTGTTGTTGCCCTCGCCGACGTAGAGCACCCGCAGCCCGTCGATCCGTCCGAAGTGGTCGAGCATCGTGGTCAGGTCGGTCAGCGCCTGGGTCGGGTGCTCGTCGGCGGTCATCGCGTTGACCACCGACATCCGGTCCTGGTCGGCCATCTGTCGCAGCTCGGCCGGATCGCCCGAGGTGCGGGCCACCAGCACGTCGAGCATCCGGGACATCACCCTGCCGGTGTCGGCGTGCGTCTCACCGGTGTTGAGCTGGAGGTCCTCCGGGCCGTACGCGATGATCTGCGCGCCGAGCCGCAGCGCACCGCTGGAGAACGCGGTCCGGGTCCGGGTCGAGGTCCGCTTGAAGTAGACGCCGACCACGTCGCCGTCGAGCGGCCGCTCCCGCCGGGCCTGCCCGGACCGGAACCGTACCCCCCGGGCGACGATCGACCGCAGGTCCTCGTCGGTCAGGTCGTTGATCGAGATCAGGTGTCGCACCGTCCGCGCCTCCTCCCGCACCGCGCCGGTGACCGGCGCCGCCTCCCGGGTCACGTCGGCCACGAACCCGGCACGGCCGGCCGGCTCCCCGACCCGGATGGCCTCACCGTCCTCGACGGCGGCGTAACCCGCCGTCGCCGCCGCGCCGCCGGGCCGCTCGACCCAGCCGGCCAGCTCGGTGGCGACGAACGACTGCACCGCCTTGCCGGACTCGGAGTTGGTCAGCACCACGAAGCCGTCACCGGCGCGGAGCCGGCCCATGGTCATCGCCCGGTAGCCGACCGTCTCGCCAGGATGCCCGAACTCCGGGTCCGGCGCGGTGTCGTCGACGACGGTGCCGAGACCGTAGAACGTGCCGGGCGAGGCGACCGCCACCAGTTCGGCGGCGAGTTCCGGGGTGAGCAGCTCGCCGCCGCCCAGGTGCGCCCGGTGGATCTCGACCAGCACCCGGGCCAGGTCCGCGGCGGTCGTCCAGAGACCCCCGGCGGCCAGCGCCGGGCGGTTGCGCCAGCCACCGGGTACGGGTACCCCGTGCGCGTCGTGCCCGAGCGCGACCCGCCGGGCCGGGTCGGCCGGGAACGCCGGGTCGAAACTGCTGTCGGTCATGCCCAGCGGTGCCAGGACGAGCCGGCGGATCAGCTCCGGGAACGGTTCACCGGTCAGGTCGACCAGCACCTGTTGCAGTACCGCGTAGTGGCTGTTGGTCTTCCGGAACGACTCCCCCGGCACCAGCTCGGGCCGGATCGGCTCGGAGGTCGCCGGCGGGCGGCCGTACAGCACGTCGAGCAGGTCCGGCATCGGCTCGGTCGGGGCGTACCCGGTGTTCGGGCTGGTGGATAGGCCGGAGAGGTTGGCCAGCAGGTGCCGTACGGTGACCGGGGCCGGCCCGTCCGGCAGCCGCCACGAGGTCAGGTAGCGGTTCACGTCGACATCCAGCTCCAGCCGCCCCTGACCGACCAGCCGGAGTACGCCGAGCGCGGTGACGTGCTTGCTGATCGAGGCGACCTGGAACGGGGTCTCCGGGGTGACCGGCTCGGCCCCACCGGCGACGAGTACGCCGTAGCCGCGTACCTCGGCGACCTGGCCGGCCCGGACCAGCGCAACACTGGCCCCGGGTACGTGCTGCGCGGCCATGATGGGCAGCGGCGACGGCCCGGCGGCGAGCCGACCCGCACCCGCCTCGACCCGGACGGCCGGGGCCGGTTCGACCGTGCCGGCGGTGACCGGCGTCGACCTGGCCGGCTCTGCCACGGCGACCGCCCCGGGTTCCGCGACGGCGGCTACCGCCTCCGGTGCGGCGGCTGCCGCCTCCGGTGCGGCGGCTGCCGCCTCCGGTGCGGCGGTCCCGGTCCTGTCCTGGCCCGGCGTGATGACGGGCAGCAGCTGGGTCGGTTCGACGAGATGACTGGCCGGAGCCGGCGCGCCGAGGGCGACGGCGAGTTCGGCGACGGTGCCGTGCTGGTAGAGCAGCCGCAACGACACCGGAAGATCGGCCTTCCGGGCGGCGGTGACGAGCTGCACGATCCGCATCGAGTCGGCGCCCAGGTCGAAGAACTTGTCGTGCACCCCCACCCGGTCGATGCCGAGCACCTCCACGCAGACCCTGGCGATCCGCCGCTCGATCTCGTTGCGCGGCGCCACGAACTCCCGCTCGCCGCCGAACGACGTCCGCTCCGGCGCCGGCAACGCCCGCCGGTCCACCTTGCCGGCCGAGTTCAGCGGCAGCGCGTCGAGGGTGACGAACGCGACCGGCACCATGTAGCCGGGCAGCGCCTCGGCCAGGAAGTCGCGCAGCCCGGCCGGCTCGATCGGCCGGCCGTCCACCGGTACGACGTAGCCGGCGAGCCACTTCTCGCCGCCCGGGTCCTCCCGGGCCACCACCACGCCGTTGCGGACGTCCGGATGGGCGAGCAGCCGCTCCTCGATCTCGGGCAGCTCGATCCGGTGCCCCCGGATCTTCACCTGGTGGTCCGCCCGACCCAGGAACTCCAGATTGCCGTCCGGCCCGTACCGGACCAGGTCACCGGTGCGGTACATCCGGGTCCCGGCCGCCTTGCCGAACGGCTCCGGCAGGAACTTCTCCGCGGTCAACTCGGGGCGGTTGACGTACCCCCGGGCGACGCCGTCACCGGCGATGTACAGCTCGCCGACGACGCCGACCGCGACCGGCTGGAAGTCCCGGTCCAGCACGTAGGTCCGGGTGTTCGCGATCGGCCGGCCGATCGGCACCACCTCGACGTCTCCGGGCACGTCCCAACTGGTCGACCAGATCGCGGTCTCGGTCGGGCCGTACACGTTGACCAGTCGCTTCACCCGGCCGCGCAGGTCACCGGCGAGCGCCGGAGGCAGCGCCTCGCCGCCGACCAGCGCGACCACCGGCCGTTCCGCGAAACCCGCGTCCAGCAGCAGCTTCCAGCCCGAGGGCGTCGCCTGGACGTGCGTCACCGGAAAGCGGTCGAGCAGGCTGAGCAGCTCCGGGCTGTCCCCCACCTCGTCGTCGTCGGCCAGCACCAGCCGGCCGCCGGTGACCAGCGGGAGATACAGCTCCAGCCCGGAGATGTCGAAGGAGAGTGAGGTGGCGGCGAGCCAGACGTCGTCGGTGCCGGCGTCCAGCAACCGGCGCATCGAGAAGAGCAGGTTCAGCAGCGCCCGGTGCGAGATCTGCACGCCCTTCGGCCGCCCGGTCGAGCCGGAGGTGAAGATGATGTACGCCAATTGGTGCTGGTCGTCGCGGCGGGGCACCGGCTCCGCCGACCGGGACTCGATCACCCGCTCGTCCCGGTCGGCGAGGACGTGCCGGCCGGAGTAGACCCCGTCCAGCCGGCCGATCAGCCTCGACTCGCTCACCACCAGTTCCGCGCCGGCGGTCTCCAGCATGTAGCCCAGCCGTTCCGGCGGCAGCTCCGGGTCCAGCGGCACGTACGCCGCGCCGGCCTTCCAGACCGCCAGCAGCCAGGCCAGCAGCGACGGCTCTCGGGACAGCAGCACCCCGACCACCGACTCCGGCCCGACGCCGACCGCCCGCAGGTGCTGGGCGTACCGGTTCGCCAGCGCGTCGAGTTCGGCGTACCGGACCCGCTCGCCGCCCTGGACCACCGCCACCGACTTCGGGGTGGCCGCGGCCTGTGCCTCGACAATGTGGTGCACCGATCGACTCATGTTGTTCACCACTCCACCGCTGTGTCGTTCCAGTCGGTCAACACCGCGTCCAGCTCCCCCGCCGGCACGTACGTCGCCCGGGCGTCACCGTCGGCCCCCGCGGCCATCGACTCCAGCACCGCCCGGTACATCGCGACCACCCGCTCGGCGTTCTGCGGGGTCAGCGCGGAGCGCCGGACCCGCAGCATCAGGTGCCCGGGACCGGTCGAGACCGCGAGCGCGAACTCGTTGGCGGCGTCGCCCGCACCGGCCCGCACGTCGACGAGATCCGTGTCGACCTGGTGGAAGTCCTGATAGCTGAACATCACCTCGATGAGCTGCCGCCCGCCGAGCCGGCGCTGGATCGCCGGCATCGGATAGCGCCGGTGCGGCCAGAGTTCGACCTCGCGGTCGAAGACCTGCCGGACCAGGTTGCCCCAGGTGCCGGCCGTCCGGTCGTGCGGGAACGGCAGGGTGTTGAGGTACATCCCGTAGACCTTGTCGGCGCCGTCGACCTCGGGCCGGGCGCTGCACACCAGACCGGTGAAGAACGCCGGCTCGTCGGTGAGCTGGCTCATCACCTTCAGGTGCGCGGCGTGCAGCACCGCCTTCATCGACGTACGGGTCGCCGTCGCCAGCGCCCGCAGCCCCGGCTCCAGGTCCGGGAACCCGACCGGGACCCGGAAGCTGCCGGCCTCGTCGGCGGCGCCACCCCAACCGGCCGGCAGGGTGAACCGGGCGTGCCGGGTGACGACCTCCTGCCAGTAGTCCCGGTCCTCGGTCGAGCCCAGCGAGTCGAGTTCGGCGGCGATGAAGTCCGCGTACCGGACCTCGGGCGCGACGACCGGCTCGGGCTTCCTGCCGGCGGCGAGCTGCCGGTAGAGGTCGAGCACCTCCATCAGCAGGGACTGCTGGCTCCAGCCCTCGGTGATCGCGTGGCACTGGGTGAAGCCGAGCCGCCAGGCGTCGTCGCCCTCCACGAACCCGGCCATCCGGAGCAGCGGCGGGTCGGCCAGGTCGAACAGGTTCGCCCGCTCCCGGGCGATCAGGTCGTACAGGGCCCGCTCCCGGCCCGGCTCGTCCAGGTGTCGTACGTCGCAGACCTCGACCGGCATCTCGGCGGTGCCGTGCACGAGCTGCATCGGCACCGAGTAGCTGGTCAGGTCGAACGAGGTGCGGAGCAGTTCGTGCCGCTCGACCACGATCCGGGCCGCCTCCCGCAACGCCTCCGGTTGGAAGGGCTGCTCGTCCCGGATCCGGAAGAAGCTGGTGTTGTGGTAGCGGTTGCCACCGACGCCGCCGAGCATCTCCACGACCATGCCGAGCTGGACCTGCGACAGCGGGTACGCGTCGACCACCCCGGCCGGCAACGCGGCCCGGTCCTCGGCCGAGAGCAACGCGAACGGCGCCACGGTCGGCCCGTCGACGGTCGTACCCTCGACGGCCGCCTCCGGCACCGGACCGGCCAGCTTCTCGGCGAGTTCGGCGATGGTGCGGTACTGGAACACGTCCCGGACCGCCACCTCGAACCCGGCCGCCCGCAACCTCCCGACCAACGCCACCGCCCGGATCGAATGCCCACCCAGATCGAAGAAACTCTCCGTCACCCCAACCCGATCGAGCCCTAGCACCTCCCGCCACACCCCGGCAATCCGCTCCTCCACCGCGGTACGCGGCTCCACGAACACCGGCCCCGCATCCACCACGGCAGAATCCGGATCCGGCAACGCCCGACGATCCACCTTCCCGTTCGCGTTCAACGGCAGAGCATCCAACCCCACGAACACCGCCGGCACCATGTACTCCGGCAACCGAGACGCCACATGCCCCGTCAACCCGGCCACATCCAACTCACCCGACGAGGCCGGCACACAGTAGGCAACCAGGCGCCTGTCCGACGCCGCACCCACCGCCACCACCACCACGTCGCGGACCGCGTCGTCCTCCAACAGCACCGACCGGATCTCACCCAACTCGATCCGATACCCGTGCACCTTCACCTGATCGTCGACCCGACCAACAAACTCCACATCACCGGTCGGCAGCATCCGCACCAGATCACCCGTCCGGTACAACCGGGACCCGGCCGACCCGAACGGATCCGGCACAAACCGCTCCGCCGTCAACTCCGGCCGATTCACATAACCCCGAGCCACCCCCACCCCACCGACAAACAACTCACCCAACACACCCACCGGAACCGGGGCGAGGTCAGCGTCCAGGACGTACATCGACATGCC
>NZ_JAZGQL010000010.1:0-185833 GCF_036421995.1 Plantactinospora veratri | reverse complement strand
CGTACGTCGGGGTGGCGTTCGAGAGCCGCCTCCACCTCGGCCGGCTCCACCCGCACCCCACGAACCTTCACCTGATGATCCACCCGACCCAGAAACTGCACCTGCCCATCCGGCAACACACACGCCAGATCCCCAGTCCGATACATCCGCCCACCCGACACCCCGAACGGATCCGGCCGAAACCGATCCGCCGTCAACCCCGGCTCACCCAGATAACCCCGCGACACCCCCACCCCACCCACCCACAACTCCCCCGGCACACCCACCGGCACCAACCCACCCACCCCATCCAGCACATACACCCGCACACCCCGAATCGGCCGACCGACCGGCACCGACGCCGCGACCGGCGACACCGGGTTCGCGTACGGGTCGTGCCAGGTCGCGTCCCAGATCTCCGAGGTGCCGTAGAGGTTGAAGAGTCGGGCGTGCGGCATCGCGGTGTGGAAGCGGTGCCACAACGACCACGGCAACGCCTCACCACTACTCACCCACATCCGCAGCTCCGGCAACCGCGATCCGAGATCGGGGACCGCGTCCAGGACCGCTCGCAGCAGTGACGGCACCAGCCAGAGTCTGGTCACCCGTTCCCGCCCCAACACGTCCACCAGTCGTACCGGGTCCCGTGCCACCTCGTCCGGGACCACCACCGACCGCACCCCCGCCAACAACCCACCCACCAACTCCCACACCGAATCCACAAAACCCACACTCGTCTTCTGACACACCACCTCCCCCACCCCAAAACCAAACCCCTCCCACATCCACACCAACCGATTCCACAACCCCCCGTGCTCCACCACCACACCCTTCGGCCGACCCGTCGACCCCGACGTGAACACCACAAACGCCCCCTGCCCCACCACCGGCACCACCGGCACCACCACCGAACCCCCAACCACCGAACCCGCCACCAACCCCGCCACACCCCCGGACACGTCCACCACCGCACCCCCGAACCCCGGCACCGCCACCCCGTCCACAGCAGACACCAACACCGAAACACCGGCAGCCTCCGCCATCTCCGCCAACCGCCTCCCCGGCAACGACGGATCCAACGGCACATACACCCCACCCGCCCACCACACCGCCAACACGATCACCGGCAGATCCACCCCACGGGACACACACACCCCCACAGCCGACTCCCGCACCACCCCCACCGACCGCAACACCCCCGCCAACCGACCAACCAACTCCCCCACCTCAGCGAACGACACCGACACACCCGAGCCATCCGTCAACGCCACCGCAGGACCAGAGGACTCCACCACCCCCGCCAACCGGTCAAACACCGAACCCTCAGCACCCACATCGGCAGCCCGGTCACCGGCCACCTCCGACAACAACCACTCCCGGGACGCCGCCGGGAGCAGGTCGACCCGGTCGGGTCGGGTCGAGGGGTCGACGGCCATCGCGGCGAGCACGGCGGCGTAGTAGCCGCCGATGGCGCCGACCTGCTCGTCGGCCAGTACGGCGGCGTCGTAGGAGAGTTCCAGCTCGACCCGGCCGGAGCGGGGGTTGACGCTGAACTCCGTCCAGAGCGGAAAGTTCGTGTCGTCGAAGGTGGAGACGTCGAGGAGTTCGAGTGCGCCGAGGTCACCGAGCGCGTCGTACACGTGGAAGTTGACGAAGTTGACGGCGGTCTCGAACCATTCCTGGCCGACGGCCGGACGCAGCCGGGTGGCCGGGTAGCGCCGGTGCGGCAGCAGTGCGCGTTCGGCGTCGAAGACCTGGCGCACGACGGCGGCCCAGTCACCGCCGGCCAGGTCGGCGACGAGCGGAACCACGTTGAGGAAGAGCCCGAGCACCCGGTCCGCGTCGGGCTCCTCCAGCCGGCCGTTCGTGACCATCCCGGTGACGGCCCGGTCGTGGCCGGCCAGCACGGCGACCACCTTCAGGTGGGCGGCCACGAGGACGCTCTTGAGCGGGACGCCGGTGCTCCGCGCGAGGCGCCGCAGGCCGATCTCGACCGGCTCGTCCACCGGCACCGCCCGTACGCGTCGCCGCCGACGGCCCCCGTCCGCGCTGGTGGGAGCCTCCGCCGGTCGGGGCCAGCGCGGAAGCGGGGTGGCGACCGCGTCGGCCAGCCGCTCCCGCCAGAACCGCCGGGTCTCCTCGTCGTCGAGGCAGGCCCGCTCGGCGGCGACGAAGTCCCGGAAGGTGCTGCGCGGCACGGGCGGGTCCGAGCCCGTCGCGCTGGTCAGCTCCGCGTCGTAGGCCCGGAACAGTTCGGTCAGCAGCGTGGAGACACTCCACCCGTCGAGGATGGTGTTGGAGCAGCTGAGCGAGAACCGGAACTCGTCGTCGCCGAGCCGGTGCACCTGGACCCGGAGCAGCGCCGGCACGGTCCAGTCGAACGGCCGTACCTTCTCCGCGTCGGTCCAGGCGGCGATCCGCTCCCGCTGGGCCGCCGGGTCCAGGCCGCGCAGGTCCGCCACCCGCACCGGTACCCGCCCCTCCCGCCAGACGAGCTGGAGCGGTTCGGCGTAGCCGGCGAGGTCGATCGACGTACGCAGCACCGGGTGCCGGGCGACGAGCCGGGCCACCGCCGTGTCGAGGGCGGTAGCGTCGAACGGCCCGCGCAGGTGGAAGCCGAAGACGTCGTGGTAGATGGAGAAGTCCGACCGGTACTCGTTGTCGAAGATCATGCCGTGCTGGAGCACGGAGAGCGGGTACGCGTCGACGACGTCCTCCGGCAGCCGGCGGCGATCCGCCTCGGACAGCAGCCCGAACGGCTCCCCGGCAGCGGTCGCCGGCCCCCGTTCCGGCCGCGGCCGGCCGGCGCGGGCCAGCGCCCGGATCGTCGGCTCCCCGAACACCTGCCGCAGCGACAGGTCCAGCCCGGCCTCCTCGCGGGCCCGGGAGAGCATCTGGATGCTCCGGATCGAGTCACCGCCGAGGGCGAAGAAGCTGTCCCCGGCACCGACCCGGTCGAGCCCGAGCAGGTCGGCCCAGATCCGGGCCAGCGCCTCCTCGACCGGACCGGCGGGTGCGACGAACTCGCCGATCTCCGGACGGGTGTCGTCCGGCTCCGGCAACGCCGCCCGGTCCACCTTGCCGCTCGGGGTCAGCGGCAGGCTTTCCAGGAACACGAAGGTGGCCGGCACCATGTGTTCGGGCAGCCGGTCGAGGAGGTGGTCGCGGAGGTCGGCGACGGAGGGCGGGGTGCCGGCGCCGACGACGTACCCGACCAGCCGGGCCGGTCCGGTCGGCTCGGTCCGGGCGACGACGGCCGCCCGGGCGACCGACGGATGGGTGTGCAGGGCCGCCTCGATCTCGCCCGGCTCCACCCGCAACCCACGGATCTTCACCTGCCGATCCATCCGGTCCAGGTACTCGATCGCGCCGTCGGGACGGTAGCGCGCCCGGTCGCCGGTGCGGTACAGCCGGCCGCCCGGCTCGTCGCCGAACGGGTCGGGCACGAACCGCTCCGCCGTCAGCGCCGGCCGGTTCAGGTAACCGCGGGCCAGCCCGGTACCGGCCAGATACAACTCGCCCGGAACGCCGACCGGTACCGGATTGAGCCACGGGTCGAGCACGTACGTCCGGGTGTTGGCGATGGGCCGGCCGATCGGGACCGTACCGGCGGAGTCCTCCGGACGGCACGCCCAGGCGGTGACGTCGATGGACGCCTCGGTCGGGCCGTAGAGGTTGTGCAGCCCGCTGCCCGGCAGGACCTCGAAGAACCGGGCGAGCAGGTCCGGTGCCAGCGCCTCGCCGCTGCACACCACGTGCCGCAGGCCGGTGCAGCGGGCGGCGCCGGGATGGTCGAGGAAGGCCCGCAGCATCGACGGTACGAAGTGGACGACGGTGACCCGTTCGTCGACGATCAGCTCGGCCAGGTAGCCCGGGTCGCGGTGCCCGTCGGGTCGGGCGACGACGATTGCGGCACCCGCCATCAGCGGCCAGAAGAACTCCCAGACCGAGACGTCGAAACTGGCCGGCGTCTTCTGCAGGATCCGGTCTTCGCCGGTGAGCGGGTACTCCGCCGCCATCCACTCCAGCCGGTTGACCATGCCCCGGTGGGTGCTGGCGACCCCCTTCGGCTGCCCGGTCGTGCCGGACGTGTAGATGACGTACCCGAGGTGGTCGCCGGTGACCTCTCCGGCCGACGGCGCGTCCGCCTCGGGGGCGGTCGCGGCCCAGCCGTACGGCAGTACCAGCGCCGCCGCCGTGGCGGCCAGCGGATGGTCCGGCCGGGCGACCACGGCGGCCGCACCGGCGTCGTCGAGCAGGTAGTCCAGCCGCTGCCGGGGCAGGTCCGGGTCCAGCGGCAGGTAGGCCCCGCCGGCCCGGTGCACCGCGAGCAGGGTCACCACCAGGTCGACCGAGCGCTCCAGGCAGACCCCGACCGGCACGTCCGGGCCGACCCCGCGCTCGCGCAACCGGTGCGCGAGCGCGTTCGCGCGGCGGTCCAGCTCCCGGTAGCGCAACCGCAGCTCCGCGCCGGCCACGGCGATCCGGTCCGGCTCGGCGGCGGCGAGCGTGGCGATCCGCTGGTGTACGGCGGTGATTGACGACGGCGGCGTGGCGGTGCGGTTCCACTCCCGGACCATCCGCCGTCGCGTGCCGGTGTCGAGTACCGGCAGCTCCCACAGCCGGCGCTCCGGTGCCGCGACGGCGCCGGCCAGCAGGGTGCGGTAGTGCGTCGCGATCCGCTGCACGGTGGCGTCGTCGAAGAGGTCGCTGGCGTACTCCAGCCACCCCTCGACCTGGTCCCCCAGCTCGGTCATCACCAGGGTCAGGTCGAACTTGGCGGTGTCGTTGTGCACGTCGACCACGCCCATGGTGAGCCCCGGCACGGTCACCGGCGGCAGTGGCGCGTTCTGGAGCACGAACATCACCTGGAACAGCGGCGTGTGGCCGGGGTCGCGGTCCGGCCGCAGCTCCTCGACGAGCCGCTCGAACGGGACCTCCTGATGCTCGTAGGCACCGAGGGTGACCTCCCGGACCCGGTGCAGGATCTCCCGGAAGGTCGGGTTGCCGTGCAGGTCGGTGCGGAGGACCAGCGTATTGACGAAGAAGCCGATCAGGCCCTCGAACTCCGGGCGGGTGCGGTTGGCGATCGGCGTGCCGACCGGGACGTCGGCCCGGCCGGTGTAGCGCGCCAGCAGTGCGGTGAACGCGGCCAGCAGCGCCATGAAGAGGGTGACGTCGTGCGCCCGGCACAGCCGCCGCACCCGCGCGACCAGCTCCGGGTCGAGGGAGAAGAGGTGTCGCCGCCCCCGGTCGCCGCGCACCGGCGGGCGGGGCCGGTCGGCGGGCAGCTCGACCGGGGCCGAGGCACCGGCCAGCCGCTCCCGCCAGTACGCCAGCCCGGCCTCCAGGGCGCCGCTGGCGAGCCGGTCACGCTGCCAGTGCGCGTAGTCGGCGTACTGGATGGGTGGCGCGGGCAACGCGGCGGCGTCGCCGGCCACGGCGCTGGCGTAGCCGGTCGCCACCTCCTGGACCAGCACACCCATCGACCAGCCGTCCGCCGCGATGTGGTGCATGGTGAGGACGAAGAGATGGTCCTCGGCGTCGATCCGGAGCAGGGCGGCCCGCAGCAGTGGGCCGTTCCGCAGGTCGAACGGCACCCGCGCCTCCGTCACGGCCTCGGCCAGGGCGGCGTCGTACCGCTCGGCGGCGGGCAGGCCGGTCAGGTCGCGTACCGGCAGCGGCACCGGTGCCGGTGCCAGCACCACCTGTTCGGCCCGGCCGTCCCGGGACGGGTAGACGGTGCGCAGGATCTCGTGCCGCCGGGCCACCCCGCTGACCGCCTCGGCGAGGGCGTCGCCGTCGAGACGGCCGGTCAGCCGTACGACGACGTAGACGTTGTAGACGGCACTGCCGGCGTCGTACTGGTCGAGGAACCACATGCGCCGCTGCGCCGAGGAGAGCGGTGCCGCCGCACCCTCGGGACGGCGGCGGACCGCGTCCGACCGCTCCCGCCGCAACTGCTCCAGCAGGGCCCGCCGCCGTGGCGAGAGCCCGTCGATCCGGCTCGACAGTTCCGTCACGCCAGTCCCCGTTCTTCCAGCATCCGTTCCACCTCGGCGTCGCTGAGCCCCTCCACCTCGGTGAGGAGCCCCTCCAGGTCGGTTCCGCCCGCCGCCGCGGCACTGCGGCGGTCGATCTCGGCGGCCAGCGCGGCAACCGAGTCGTGCTCGAACATGCTGCGCAGCGGCAGTTCGACGGCGAACCGGTCCCGGACCCGCGACTGCACCTGGGTGGCCAGCAGGGAATGCCCGCCGAGTTCGAAGAAGCGGGCGTCCGCGCCGACCCGCTCGACGTCCAGCACAGCCGTCCAGATCTCCGCCACGGCGCGCTCGGTCTCGGTGGAGGGCGGGACGTACGGCCGTTCGCTGGCCCGCCCCGGCGCCGGAAGTGCCTTGCGGTCGACCTTCCCGCTGGTGTTGAGCGGCAGGGCCGCCAGCACCACGAACGCGTCGGGTACGAGATGGCCGGGGAGGCGCTGGCGGAGGTGGTCGCGTACCCCCTCGACGAGCCGGTCGTCGGCGGCGCCGGACATCGGGGTGTTGCCGAACCGGTCCCAGGACACCGGCAGCGCTACCGGGGCGGTGCGGGCCGGCCCCTGGCCGGACACTGTGATCGCCGGACGGCACACCACGTCGAACGCGGTCGGCGAGCTGCCGGACCAGGAGACCACCGCCCGCCGCTCGTACTTGTCGGCCAGCTCCACCAGGTCCACCGGGTCGACGCCGTCCCACTCGGCGGCCCGCGCGGCAACCAGGTCGCGCAGGCGCCGCACCGGGGTGTCCGGGTCGATGTCGGCGTCGGCCAGCAGGTCCAGCAGCGCGGCCGGCTCGGCGAGTCGTGCGTTGCGCACCCCGCGCAGCAGCACGGTCGCACCGTCACCGACGGCGAGGGCGTCGCGGAACCCGGCCGGCGACTCGACCAGCCGGACCGGACCCTCCGGTGGCGGCGCGGCGGCCCGCAGCGTCACGTCGTACCGGAAGCGGGTGAACTCGTTGTCGCCGCGACCGCCCTTCAGCTCGATCTCGACGGCGCCGATCCCGGCCAGCTCCGGCAGTACGGCGGTGAAGAACTCCGGATCGACCGCCAGCTCCTTCTCCGCCCGTACGGCCCAGTCCACCTCCCGGGCGAGCGCACCGGTGGTCCACTGTGGGTCGGCGTTGGCCAGCGCGACGGAGGCGTGGAAGGCGCGCAGCAGCGGGAGGCTGCGCACCCCGCCGACGAAGACCGCACCGCCGGGGCGGACCGCCCGCGCCGCACCCGCCAGTACCCGCCGCAGGTAGTCGACGCCGGGGAAGTACTGCACGACCTCGTTGACGACGACCACGTCGTAGTCGCCCGGAGCGATGCCGGCGAAGTCGTCGGCGGCCTGGTGCCGCAGGAGGAGTTCCGGCGTCCCCGGCTGACCGGCCGTCGCCTCGCGCAGCCGGCGCACCGCCTCGGCCGACAGGTCCGTGCCGTGGTAGGCGTCGCAGTGCGGCGCGAGCTGACGCAGCAGCAGGCCGGTGCCGCAGCCCAGCTCCAGGATCCGTCGTGGCCGGAGCGCCCGGATCCGTCCGACGGTGTCGGCGACACACTCGGCGATCTCCGCGTCCGGCAGTGGCCGGCGGGTGTAGCTGCTGGTCCAGACCCGGCGGCTCAGCCCGGTGTCGTCGGTGTCCTGGCCGTACACCTCGTCGAAGACGCCGCGCCAACCGGCCACCCGCGCACCGTCGCCGGTGCCGTCCGTCGGTGTGTCGCCGGCCGGCACCAGGTAGGCGACGAGCCGCTTCTCACCGCCCGGCTCGGCACGGGCCACCACCACGCTCTCGTGCACCCTCGGGTGCGCGTTCAGCGCCGCCTCCACCTCGCCCGGTTCGATCCGGTGGCCACGCACCTTGACCACGTGGTCGGTGCGGCCGAGGAAGTCGATGACGCCGTCCGGCCGCTGCCGCACCAGGTCACGGGTGCGGTAGAGCCGGGCGCCGGGCAGCGCGGAGAACGGGTCCGGCACGAACACCTCGGCGGTGCGTACCGGGTCGTCGAGGTAGCCGCGCCCCACCCCGATTCCGCCGATGTGCAGTTCGCCGGGGAGGCCGACCGGCTGCGGTGCGCCGTACCGGTCGAGGACGTAGCCGCGCATGTTCCGGATCGGGGTGCCGATGGCGACCACGGCCGGGCCGGCGAGCTGATCCGGGCCGGTGATCGCCAGGTGGCACTGGTCGTCGGAGCACTCGGTCGAGCCGTACGTGTTGAGCACCGGGACGTGCGGATAGAGCGCGAACCACTCCCGGCACAGGTCGGCCTGCAACGCGTCGCCGGTCGGAACCATCCAGCGCAGTGCCGCCAGGGCCGGACGGGCGTCGCCGAGCGCGGCGGCCTCGCTGACCATGCCGCGCAGCACCGCCGGTACGACCTGGAGCACGGTGACACCGGTCCGCTGCACCTCGGCGAGGAGCCGGGCCGGCTCCTGGGCCACCTCGTCGGTGAAGACCTCGACCGCCGCGCCGCGCACCAGCGGGGCGAGGAACTGCCAGACCGACACGTCGAACGACTGAGGGCCGTTCTGCGCCACCACGTCGCCGGCGGTCACCCCGAGGTCGTCCAGCTTGGCGGTGACGTGGTTGAGCATGCCGGCGTGCTCGACCATCGCGCCCTTCGGCACCCCGGTGGAGCCGGACGTGTAGAGCACGTAGGCGAGGTCGCCCGGGCCGCCACGCGGTGCCGGGTCGGCCTCGTCGCCGGCAGAACCGTCCACATCGGTCAGCGCGGTCAGGGGTATGACCCGTGGCTCGGGGTCGTCGTCGGATCCGCCGGACGGTGCGGTGGCGAGCGCCGCCCGCAGTTCGTCGAGCCGGACACCGGCAACCACGGTCCGGGACCGGCTGCGCCGCACCAGGTCGGCCAGCCGCTCCCCGGGCGCGTCCGGCTCGATCGGCAGGTAGGCGGCGCCGGTCTTGAGGATGCCGAGCAGTAGTGCCAGGTAGTCGACGCCACGTCGGGCCAGTACCGCGACGATGTCACCCCGGCCGGTGCCCTGGCGCAGCAGCGCGTGGGCGATCCGGTTGGCCCGCGCGTTCAGGGCGGCGTACGTCGACTCGTCGGCGCCGCAGCGCACCGCGACCGCGTCCGGGGTACGGGCCGCCTGCCGCTCGACGAGGTGGTGCACGCAGCCCGGCCACGGCTCGGGTACGGCGGTGTCGTTCCACTCCAGCACGATCCGGCGGTAGTCGTCCCCGGTCAGCAGCGGCGCCCGTGCGACGTCCACGCCGGGGTCGTCGACGACCGCCCGCAGCAGCGCCAGGTAGTGCGCCGACATCCGCTCGACGCGGTCCCGGTCGAACAGCTCGGTGCTGTACTCCAGGAGTCCGAGCAGCCCGTCCGGCGCGGGAAACAGCTCCAGCGTGACGTCGTACTTGGCGGTGCCGTTGTGCAGCGGCGCCGGTCGGACGGTGAGGCCGGGCAGCTCGACCTCGGGGCGCGGGACGTTCTGCAGGACGAACATCACCTGGAACAGCGGCGTCTGCCGCAGGTCCCGCTCGGGTTGCAGCTCCTCGACGAGCCGCTCGAACGGCAGGTCCTGGTGCCCGAAGGCGTCCAGCGTGGTCTGGCGTACCCGGTCCAGCACGTCCCGGAAGCTGGTCGCGCCGCCGGTCCGCAGCCGCAGCACGAGCGTGTTGACGAAGAAGCCGATCAGGTTCTCGGTCTCCTGGCGGTTGCGGTTGGCGACGGGGACGCCGACGCAGATGTCGCTCTCGCCGCTGTGCCGGGCCAGCAGCACCTCGAAGACGGCGAGCAGCACCATGAACCGGCTCGTACCGGTCTGCTCGGCCAGCCCGTCCACGGCGGCGAGGAGGCCCGCCGGCACGGTGAAGCGGTGCACGTCGCCGTCGCCGCGGGCGTCCGCCGCCCGGGGCCGGTCGGTCGGCAGCTCCAGCAGCGGTGGCGCTCCGTCGAGCTGGTGCCGCCAGTAGTCGAGGTCGCCGGCGTGCCGGTCGGTGTTCGCGCGCTGCCACCGGGCGAAGTCGAGGTACTGGATCGGCAGCTCCGGCAGGTCCGGCGGCGAGCCTTCCAGGTACGCCCGGTACAGCTCGACGATCTCCCGGGTGAGCACCCCGAGCGACCAGCCGTCCAGCGCGACCTGGTGCATCGCGAGCACGAAGAGGTGGTCCTCGGGGTCGATCGCCAGCAACAGCGGGCGCAGCAGCGGCGGGCGTGCGATGTCGAACGGGCGCCGCACGTGCTCGCGGGCGATCCGCAGCGCGGCCGCCTCGCGGTCGGCCGGGTCGGTCCCGTGCACCGGCCGGACCGGTATCTCGAGCGGGGGCAGGTCGGCGACGGTCTGGGTCGGTACGCCGTCGACCGCGTGGAAGCCGGTACGCAGCACGTCGTGCCGGGCGCCGACGTCGCGCAGCGCGCGGGTCAGCGTGTCGACGTCCAGTCGGCCGTGCATGCGCAGCGCCACGTGGTCGTTGAGGGCCGGGCTCTCCGGGGCGTACTGGTGCATGAACCAGATGCGTTGCTGGGCGAACGACATCGGCCCGCTGCGCCGCTCCGGGTGTCGCGGGATGCCGTCGGCGGTGGCGGCGCGCTCGGCCAGGGCGCGCATCAGCAGCGCGCGCTTGGCCGGCGACAGGGCGTCGGCCCGCAGGCGGTGGTCCTGTGGCTCGCTCATCGGTTCAGCTCGTCCCCTCTTGACTCGTCCGTGCTGCGGCGGAACCGTTCAGCTCGCGTTCGGCCTCCTCGTCGGTCATCCGCTCCAACTGGGCCAGCAGGTCCGCCACGCCGTCGTCGCGCGCGGCCCCGGCCAGCAGGGCGGACTCCACCGCCTCCGCCATCCCGGCCAGGGTGGCGGCGGTGAAGAGGTCCCGAACGGGGATCTCGACACCGAGGACCGTCCGGATCCGCGCCACCACCTGCATCAGGTTGAGGGAGGTGGCGCCGAGGTCGAAGAAGTTCGCCTCGACGCTGACCCGCCGCCGGCCCAGCACATCGGTCCAGATGTCGTGCAGCGCCTCCTCGACCGGCGTACGCGGCGCCACGGGGTCGCCGCCGGGTTCCGGCACCTCGAACCGGTGCAGCCGGGCGCGGTCCACCTTGCCGCTGGTGGTGAGCGGTAGCGCGGGCACCGGTACGACGGCCGCCGGCACCAGGTAACCGGGGAGGCGGCCGCGCAGGAAGTCGGCGATCCCGGCCGGGTCGGCTCCGGGGTGCGGCTCGACGAAGGCGACCAGGGTGTGTCCGCCCGAGGCGGTGGGCCGGGCGACGACCGCGCCGGCGCGTACCGCCGGGTGGGCGTGCAGTGCGCTCTCGGCCTCGGCCGGCTCCACCCGTACGCCGTCGATCTTCACCTGGTGGTCGGTGCGCCCGACGTACTCCAACTGGCCGTCCACCCGCCAGCGGGCCAGGTCACCCGTGCGGTAGAGCCGGGTGCCGGGCGGGCCGAACGGATCCGGGACGAAGCGTTCGGCGGTCCGCGCCGGGGCGTTCAGGTAGCCACGGGCCAGGCCGTCACCCCCGACGTACAGCTCGCCCACCACCCCGACCGGCACCCGCTGCCCGGCCCGGTCCAGCACCTGCACCCGGGTGTTGGCCAGCGGTCGCCCGATCGGCACCGCTCCGGCCTCGACGCCGGCCTGGTAGCCGGTGGCGTCACCCATCACCTCGGTCGTCCCGTAGAGGTTGAGCAGCGTCGCGTCCGGCAGCAGCCGTCGGAAGTGGGTCACGAGGTCGGCGGTGAGCGCCTCGCCGCTGACGGTCCACCGGCGCAGCGCCGGCAGCCGCTCACCGGTCCCCTCCAGGATGTGCAGCACCACCCGGAGCAGGGACGGCACCAGGACGATCCGGCTGACCCGGTGCGCGGCGAGCGCCCGGACCAGCCCGGCCGGGTCGCCGGTGACCTCGGCCGGCAGTACCACCAGGGGCACCCCGCCGAGCAGCGGTCCGAACAGCTCCGCCACCGAGTCCACGAACGTCGCGGCGGTCTTCTGGCAGCACACCTCGCCCGGCTCGTACGGCTGGGTCTGCCAGGACCAGTGCAGCCGGTTCACGACCGCGCGGTGGGTACCCAGCACGCCCTTGGGGCGGCCGGTGGAGCCGGAGGTGTAGATGACGAACGCGGCGTCCTCCGGGCCGACCGGGCCGCCGGCCGCCTCGGCCGAATCCGGGTCGGCCTCGGACTCGGCCTCGGTTCCGGCCCCGGACTCGGCCCCGGTCTCGGCGGCCGAGACGTCCAGCACCGGCACCGGCAGGTCCGGTGGGGCCCACGCCGGGTCGGTGACGACCAGCCGGCTGCCGCTGTCGGCGAGCACCGCGCCGAGCCGCTCCGGGCCCTGCGCCGGATCGAGCGGCAGGTAGGCCGCGCCGGCCCGCAGGGTGGCCAGGATCGCGACGACCGCGTCCACGCCGCGCGGCAGGCAGACGCCGACCACCTGACCGGTCCGCACACCGCGCCGGGCCAGCTGTGCGGCCAGCGCCGACGTCCGCCGGTCGAGTTCCCGGTACGTCAGCACGCGCTCGCCGTCGACCAGACAGGTCGCCTCCGGGGTCCGTGCCACCTGGGCGGCGAACAGCTCGGGCAGGGTGCGGTCGCGCGGGTACGGCGTGTCGGTGCCGTTCCACCGGGCCAGCGTCCGGGCCCACTCCGACCCGGACTCCAGCGGCAGCCGGCCCACCGGCGTGCGCGGGTCCTCGGCCACCGCCCGCAACAGTGTCACCAGGTGGCCGGCCCATCTCGCCACGGTCGCCTCGTCGAGCACGTCGGTGCTGTAGTCGAGGTCCAGGCGCCAGCCGTCGCCGGACTCCACCCCGTTGACCCCGAGGTCGAACTGGGCGTGCGCGACGGGCAGCTCCACCTCCTCGACCCGCAGACCGGCGAGTTCCGGCGGGCGTACCGTCCGGTCGAGGTTGAACACCGTGCGGAACAGCGGCGTACGAGCCGGGTCCACCCGCACACCGAGCCGCTCGGCCAGCAGCCCGGAGGGGTGGTCCTGACGCTCGTACGCGTCGAGCAGGTGCTCGCTGACCTGGCGCAGCAGTGCCGTGAACGGCTCGTCGGCGTCGACCGTGGCCCGGATCGGCAGTACGTCCAGGCAGTGCCCGACGGTCGTCTGCGTGCCCGCCGCGCCGCGGCCGTTGACCGGTACGCCGACCACCACGTCGGGCTGGCCGGTCAGCCGGTGCAGCAGCACCTGGTAGGCGCTCAGCAGGACCATCAGCAGCGTCGACCCGCCCGGGGCACCGACCGCGCGCAACCGGTTGACCAGGTCGGTCTCCAGGGTGGTGGTGTACCGGGCACCGCGCATCGTCCGAGCGGCCGGGCGCGGCCGGTCGGTGGGCAGGTCCAGCTCCGGCGGCGGGCCGGCCATCCGCTCCAGCCAGTACCGCTCGGTCGCGGCGGCGGCCGGGCCGGTCAGGCGCTCGGCCAGTTCGGTCACGTACGCCCGGAACGGCCGTGCCGGCGGCGGCTGCCAGGCCTGACCGCGCCGCCGCGCCGTGTAGGCGGCCCCGATCTCCTGTAGCACCAGGCCGACCGACCAGCCGTCGGCGACGATGTGGTGCACGGTCAGCGCGAGCAGGTGCTCGTCCGGGCCGGTCGGTACCGCGGCGAGCCGGACCAGCGGCCCGGCGGTCAGGTCGAACGGGCGGCGCTCCCGCTCGGCCAGCCAGGCCGGCACGTCCGCACCGCGTTCGGGCGGGACCCGCACCAGCGGCACGTCCACCTCGGCCGCCGGCAGCACCCGCTGCCAGCGGGCCTGGTCGTCGTCGAAGACGGTGCGCAGGGCCTCGTGCCGGGCCACCACCGCGCGGACCGCGCCGCGCAGCGCGTCGAGGTCCAGGTCGCCGTGGAGTCGCAGGACGCTGGTCTGGTGGTACGCCACCGACGCCTGCGGATCGAGCTGCGCGACCGTCCACAGTTGACGCTGTGCCGCGGTCAGCGGGTAGGTCGGGTCGTCGTCGCGCACGACGTGGGACGGGTGCGCCCGGTCGTCCGCGCCGACGGCGGCCGGTTCGGGTACCCGGTCGTCCCGGGCCGGCTTACCGGACGGTGCCGCCGGAGTGTGCAGCACCGGCCCCTCCCCGGCGGGCAGCAGCCCGGCCGCGCGCATCGCGGTGACACCCTCGCGCACCGCGTGCACGATCCGGTCGACGTCCTCGTCGGTGTGCGCGGCGGAGAGGAACGCGTTGTGCCCCTCGCGGGCGTGCACGCCGCGCAGTACGAGGTGGTAGTAGAGCAGGTGGATGTCCTGTGTGGAGAAGAACCGGAACAGTGACCCGAAGTGCGCGACCCGGATCGGCACCGCCTCCTCGACGAAGAAGCCGTTGAGCCGTTCGACCATCTCGGCGGTGCGCCGGTTGAGCGCGTCGTGCAGCTCCGGCCCCCGCCGGGTCAGCTCGGCGAGCATGGCGGAGGCGGCGGCCATCGCGAGCGGGTGCTTGCAGAAGGTGCCGGCGAAGAACGTCGTCTCGGCCGAGGGGAAGGAGTCGTCGCCGTACGACCAGGTGCCGCCGTCGACCGCGTCGAGGAAGCGCGCGTCACCGGCGACGGCGCCGATCGGCAGGCCGCCACCGAGTACCTTGCCGTAGGTGGCGAGGTCGGCGCGGACCCCGAACCATTCCTGCGCGCCGCCCGGACGGGTCCGCAACCCGGTGACGATCTCGTCGAAGACCAGCGCCACTCCCGATCCGGCGGTCAGTTCCCGCAGTTCGCGCAGGAACCACCCCGGTTGGATGTCCGGCCGGCGGCTCTGCACCGGCTCCACGAGTACGGCGGCCAGGTCGCCGCCCTGTGCGCGCAGCGTCCGCAGGGCCGCCTCGTCGGCGTACGGCAGGATGACCAGGTCGTCGACCATGCGTTGCGGGATGCCGGGCGCGACCGGCGCGGGCGGCAGGTCCGGCCGCAGCCGTCGCATGCTGCCCAGCGTGCCGTCGTAGATCCCGTGGTAGGAGCCGGCGAACATCGCCACCCTGGTCCGGCCGGTCGCGGCGCGGGCCAGCCGCAGCGCCATCATCACCGCCTCGCTGCCGGAGTTGCAGAACGCCACCCGGGCCGCCCCGGTCAGTCCGGCCAGCAGTCCGGCGACCTCGCCGGCCCGATCCGACTGCACGCCGATGTGCACACCGCGGTCGAGCTGCTCGCGGATCGCGTCGGTGACGAACGGCGGCGAGTGGCCGAACAGGTTCGAGCCGTACCCCATCATCACGTCGACGTACTCGTTGCCGTCGACGTCCCAGAGCCGGGCGCCCGCGGACCGTTCCGCCGCGATGGGATAGACCATCTCCTTGATCGCCATCCGGAAGTCCGACATCACCCGGTTGTCGTTGTCGGCCAGCACCGGGCGGTGGGTTGCGGCGAGCCGCCGCGAGCCGGCGGTACGCCGGGTGTAGTCGGCGATCAACGTGGCGAGGGCACGCGGGCTGCCGGACGTGGCGCCGGTCCGCCGCACGACGATGGGCCGGAACGGTACGAAGGGCTCGGGGCCCGGCGCCGCCTCCCCCGCCCCGGCAGCCGCCGCTGGCGGTGCTTCCGCCCGGGCCGCCGGTGGCGTTGCCGCCAGCTGAGCCGCCGGAGCCGTCTCGGATGCCGGGGGCAGCGGGTGCCGGGCCGGGTCGTGCCGCGCCGCGACGTGCCCGGCGACCGCCTCCAGCGTGGTCAGCTCGGAGAGCAACTGCCGGACGGTGAGCCGTACCCCGAACGTGGACTCGATCACCTGGGCCGCCTCGATCAGGACCAGCGAGTCGAGTCCGATCTCCAGCAGCGACGCGCCCGGGTCGACCCGGGCGGGGTCGACCCGCAGCAGCCGCGCGGTCAGGTCGCGCAGCTGGGCCAGCACGTCGTGCGGTGCGGCCGCGCCCGGCCCGGACGGCACCCGATCGTGCACGGCCGCTGCCGGATCCCGCACGGCCGCTGCCGCCATCTCCGGCTCCGGCCCTCGCGCGCCCGGCCTTCGTTCCGGCCCCGGCTCCGGCTTCCGTGCGTCCGGCTGCGGCTCGGGTCCGCCCGGTACGGTCGGCTGGGCGGTCAGCGGCGCGGCCTCCGGTTCGGGGAGCCAGTACCGCTTCGGCGCGAACGGGTATTTCGGCACCGCCACCCGGCGGGGCTGCCGGTGGCCGTCGAACGCCCGCCAGTCGACCGGCACCCCGGCGACGTACGCGCCGCCGAGCGCCGCGAGCATGGCCTGCGTCGGGTCGCGCTCGGCGTCCAGCGACGACAGCCAGGTCAACCCGGGGTCGGGGGCGATCCGCCGGCCCAGCGGGGCGAGGGTGGGATGGGGCCCGATCTCCAGGAACACCTCGACACCGCGCTCGACCAGCGCGCTGACCCCGGCGGCGAAGAGCACCGGCTGGCGCGCCTGCGCGGCCCAGTATTCCGGCTCCAGGTCGTCGGCGCCGTCGACGAACCGTCCGGTGCGGCCGGACACCATCGGGATGCCCGGGTCGGTGAACCGGGCGGTCGCGGCGCTGGCCCGCAGGGCCGGCAGGATCGGGTCCATCAGCGGCGAGTGGAACGGCACCGCGCCCGGCAGCGGGCGGACCGGCAGGCCGGCGGCGGCGCAGCGGTCGGCGAACCCCTCGACCGTGGCGCGGTCGCCGGAGACGACGGTGTGCCGTGGGCCGTTGACCGCCGCCACCGCGATGCCGCCGGCGCCGGGGGTGAGCAGCGGCGTGACGTCGCGCTCCTCGGCGAGAACCGCCACCATCAGCCCGCCCGTGGCGACCTCGGCGGTGAGCCGCCCGCGTTCGGCCACCAGCCGCGCCGCGTCGGGCAGGCTCACGGCGCCGGCAACGCAGGCGGCGGCGTACTCGCCGAGGCTGTGCCCGAGCACCGCCTCCGGGCGCAGCCCCCAGCGCAGCCAGGTGCGGGCCAGCGCGTACTCCAGCGCGAAGAGGATCGGCTGGGCGATCCGGGTGTCGGCGAGCTGGGCCGAGGCGGGGTGCGCCGGGTCGAGGTACCGGTGCGCCGGCTCGTCGAGATGCGGGCGGAGCGCCTCGTCCACCTCGTCGAAGGCGGTCCGGAAGGCCGGTTCGGTGTCGCGCAGGCCGGCGCCGGCCCCGGGGTGCAGCCGCCCCTGCCCGGTGAAGAGGAAGGCGACCGCCGGACGGCGCGGCGCGTGCCCGACCGTGACGCCGGACCGGCGTCCGGTGCCGTCGAGGTGCCGGGTGAGCGCCCCGGCGAGCGCCCCGGCCGAGTCGCCGACGACGGCCAGCCGGTGTGGAAAGGCGACCCGACCGTCGTTCGCGGTGTGGCAGTAGTCCGCGACGGGCACGTCCGGGTGCGCGGCGAGGTGGCCCCGGTGCCGGTCGGCGAGGGTACGCAGTGTCTCGGCGGTCTTCGCCGACAGCGTCAGCAGGTGCGCCGGGCGCGGCGGCGTGCCGGGGACCGGTGCGGGCGCTGCGGCCGGCGCCTCCTCCAGCACCACGTGGGCGTTGGTGCCGCCGATGCCGAGCGAGCTGACGCCGGCCCGGCGGGGCGAGCTGCCGGCCGGCCAGTCACGCAGCTCGGTGTTGACGTAGAACGGGCTGCCGGCGAAGTCGATGCGCGGGTTGGGCGTGCGGAAATTGAGGCTGGCCGGGATCTCCCGGTGCCAGAGCGCCAGGGCCGTCTTGATGAGCCCGGCCACCCCGGCGGCCGCGTCGAGGTGACCGATGTTCGTCTTCACCGAGCCGAGCGCGCAGAAGCCGCGCTGGTCGGTGGTACGCCGGAACGCCTGGGTGAGGGCGGCCACCTCGATCGGGTCACCGAGTTCGGTGCCGGTACCGTGCGCCTCGACGTACCCGATCGTGTCGGCGGGGACGTCGGCGAAGGCCAGCGCGCCGGCCACCACGGCGGCCTGGGCGTCGACGCTCGGCGCCGTGTAGCTGACCTTCGTCGCGGCGTCGTTGTTCACCGAGGTGCCCTTGATGACCGCGTACACCCGGTCGCCGTCGCGGATCGCGTCGGCCAGCGGCCGCAGGACGACAGCACCGAGCCCGTTGCCGAAGACGGTGCCGTGGGCGTCCCGGTCGAACGTCCGGGTGTGCCCGTCCGGCGAGAAGATCGCGTTCGGGTTGAAGACGTACCCGGTCCGCTGCCGGGTCTGCACGGCGACGCCGCCGGCGATGGCCACCTCAGACTGTCCGCTGAGGATGCTCTGGCAGGCGAGGTGTACCGCGACCAGTGAGGTGGAGCAGGCGGTCTGCACCGCGACGCTCTCGCCGGTCAGGTTGAGCTTGTACGAGACCCGGGTGGGCAGGTAGTCCTTGTCGGTGCCGATCACGCCCTGGTAGGCGCGCACGGCGGAGGTGGCGCCGCGCAGCACCGACAGCCCGTAGGTGCTGGCGGCGGAGCCGGCGTACATGGCTACCGTCCGGTCGCCCCGGGTCAGGTCGTGGCCGGTGTCCTCCATCGCCTCCCAGACGCACTGGAGGAAGAGCCGGTGCTGCGGGTCCATGAGTTCGGCCTCCGACGCGGAGACGCCGAAGAACTCCGCGTCGAACAGGTCGGCGCCGTCGAGGACACCGGCGGCCGGCACGAACCCTTCGGCGCTCTGGTCCACCGGCAGGTACGACGGCGGTTCCAGCTCCTCCTCGCCGAAGAAGCTCACCGACTCGACCCCGGCGCGGAGGTTGGACCAGAACTGGTCGAGATCCGCCGCCCCGGGGCAGCGGATGGCCATGCCGACGATGGCGATGTCGGTGTCGTTCACGAGACCCCCTGCGATCGGCTCACTGCGGTTCGGTTCCGGCGGCCCGGGCGGTGCGGGCACGGCCGCCGGCCAGGGCCCTGCGGCGCCGCGCCGCGTCCTCGGCGCCGCGGTGCAGCCGGTCGGCTCCCTCGGCCGCACCGCCGTCCAGGTGGGCGACGAGGGCCTGGATCGTCGGGTTCTGGAAGAGCCGGACCACCGGCATGTCGACGTCGAACGCCGCGACGATCCGTTCGTGCACCTCGACCAGGGTCAGCGAGGTGCCGCCGAGGTCGAAGAAGTTGTCCTGCACACCGATCCGGTCCACGCCGAGCACCTCGGCCCAGATCTCGGTGAGCCGGCGCTCGACCACGGAGCGGGGGGCGACCAAGGCGCCGTCGAGGTGCGGCCGCTCGCCGGTGGGTGGCGGGAGCGCGGGCCGGTCGACCTTGCCGCTGGCGTTGCGGGGCAGCTCGGGAAGGTGCACGAAGGTGGACGGCACGAACGCGTCGGGCAGCCGCTCGTGCAGGTACGCCCGGAGCGCGGTGACGGTCGGCCGGCGATCTCCGGCCGGCACCACGTACGCCACCAGCCGGTCACGCCCGGCCGGGTCGGGATGGCTGACCACCGCGCTGGTCCGTACGTCGGGGTGGCGTTCGAGAGCCGCCTCCACCTCGGCCGGCTCCACCCGCACCCCACGAACCTTCACCTGATGATCCACCCGACCCAGAAACTGCACCTGCCCATCCGGCAACACACACGCCAGATCCCCAGTCCGATACATCCGCCCACCCGACACCCCGAACGGATCCGGCCGAAACCGATCCGCCGTCAACCCCGGCTCACCCAGATAACCCCGCGACACCCCCACCCCACCCACCCACAACTCCCCCGGCACACCCACCGGCACCAACCCACCCACCCCATCCAGCACATACACCCGCACACCCCGAATCGGCCGACCGACCGGCACCGACGCCGCGACCGGCGACACCGGGTTCGCGTACGGGTCGTGCCAGGTCGCGTCCCAGATCTCCGAGGTGCCGTAGAGGTTGAAGAGTCGGGCGTGCGGCATCGCGGTGTGGAAGCGGTGCCACAACGACCACGGCAACGCCTCACCACTACTCACCCACATCCGCAGCTCCGGCAACCGCGATCCGAGATCGGGGACCGCGTCCAGGACCGCTCGCAGCAGTGACGGCACCAGCCAGAGTCTGGTCACCCGTTCCCGCCCCAACACGTCCACCAGTCGTACCGGGTCCCGTGCCACCTCGTCCGGGACCACCACCGACCGCACCCCCGCCAACAACCCACCCACCAACTCCCACACCGAATCCACAAAACCCACACTCGTCTTCTGACACACCACCTCCCCCACCCCAAAACCAAACCCCTCCCACATCCACACCAACCGATTCCACAACCCCCCGTGCTCCACCACCACACCCTTCGGCCGACCCGTCGACCCCGACGTGAACACCACAAACGCCCCCTGCCCCACCACCGGCACCACCGGCACCACCACCGAACCCCCAACCACCGAACCCGCCACCAACCCCGCCACACCCCCGGACACGTCCACCACCGCACCCCCGAACCCCGGCACCGCCACCCCGTCCACAGCAGACACCAACACCGAAACACCGGCAGCCTCCGCCATCTCCGCCAACCGCCTCCCCGGCAACGACGGATCCAACGGCACATACACCCCACCCGCCCACCACACCGCCAACACGATCACCGGCAGATCCACCCCACGGGACACACACACCCCCACAGCCGACTCCCGCACCACCCCCACCGACCGCAACACCCCCGCCAACCGACCAACCAACTCCCCCACCTCAGCGAACGACACCGACACACCCGAGCCATCCGTCAACGCCACCGCAGGACCAGAGGACTCCACCACCCCCGCCAACCGATCCAGCACGGAACCACCGATGTCGGCGGTACCCGCAGCGCGGTCACCGGCCACCACCGACAGCAACCACTCCCGCGATGCCGCCGGCATCACCGGTACCCGCGAGACGGGCTGGTCCGGGTCGTCGACGGCGGCGGCCAGCAGGGTGGCGTAACCCTCGGCGACCCGTTCGACGGTGCCGGCGTCGTACCGGTCGGTGTCGTAGGTCCAGGAGGCGACCGCGCCGGTCGGCGTCTCGGCGACGGTCAGCGTCAGTTCGAACGGGGTGGCCACCCGGGGCAGCGGTACCGCGTCGACCTCGAGCGGACCGAGCCGGCCGTGCTGGCCGGGGATGCCGAGGACGAGGCCGGCCAGGGCGGGGTCGCCACCGGGGTGGGCGGCGGCGACGGCGAACGTGGTCTGGAACACCGGCGCGTGACTCAGGTCGTGGGTGCCGCCGACCGCGTCGGCGACGAGCGCGAACGGGTACTCCTGGCGCTCCAGGGCGGCCATCAGCTCGCGGCGGACCTGGCCGAGGAGGGTACGGAACGACGGCTCGCCGGAGACGGTGGTGCGCAGCGGCAGGAGATTCGACACGTAGCCCACCACGTCGGCGTCACCGGGCCGGACCCGGGCGCCGGCCGGGGTACCGACGACCACGTCGGACGCGCCGCTGTGCCGGTGCAGCAGTGTCGTGTAGGCCGCCAGCAGGAGGGTGAAGAGCGTCGTCCCCTCGGCTGCCGCGAGGGCACGTAGCCGGCCGACCAGATCGCCGGGAAGGTCACTGTGCCAGGTCGCCCCTTGGAACCGCCGGACCGGCGGGTGTAGGCCGGGCGCGGGCAGCACCGTACGCGGCGGCGCGCCGGCCAGCCGCTCGGCCCAGTACGCCCGGGCCGGCTCGGCCCCCGGTCCGGTGACCGCGCGGAGGTGTCGGGCGGCGTACCCGGCGTACGGCGGCGCGGGCCGCCGGTCCGTCGTGCTCTGCCCACCGAGTGCGGCACGGTACCGCTCGCCGAGTTCGGCCAGGAGCAGTTCGGCCGACCACAGGTCCAGGCAGATGTGGTGTGCGGCCAGCAGCAACAGCGGGTCGCCGGCTCCGGTGTAGAGCCGCACCCGCAGCAGGGGCCCGCGCGCGAGGTCGAAGGGCCGGTCGGCGTCGTCGGCGCACCGCTGGAGCAGGGCCGTGCTGGTCAGGCCGGTGACGTCGACGTGTCCGAACCAGCCGTCGAGCGCCTCGTGCACCACCGCGACCGGCACGCCGCCCCGGGACGGGTAGCTGGTGCGCAGGGCGTCGTGCCGCTCGACAAGGTCCCGCAGTGCCTGGTGCAGGGCTGGGACGTCGAGCCCGCCGGTGACCCGTACCGCGCAGCCGAGGTTGTTGGCGGTCGAGTCGGGCAGGATCCGCTGCAATGTCCACAGTGCCCGCTGGTTGGGCGTGGGCTCGCCGTCCGGGCCGCCGGTGGTCGTGGGTTCGGCAGCCGGCCCGGCCGTGGCGTCGAGGCCGGTGAGGACCTCGTCGACGAGGTCGTCGGTGCTGCCGCCGCCGAGCAGGGTGCCGACGGCGACCGGTACCCCGGTGGCCGTCTCGATCCGGTGCTGGAGCCCGACCGCGGTCACCGAGTCGATGCCGTACGAGACGAGTGGCCGGGCGCTGTCGAATTTCTCCGCCGGCTGCCGCGCCACCCGGGCCGCGCCGAGCCGGACCAGCTCGGTGACGATCTGCCGTCGGGTGTGCGGGTCGGCGGCGGCGAGGTCGGCCGGCGTCACCGTGGAGGGTTCGTCGACCTCCCCGTCCGGGGCGGGTTCGAGGACGTCGTGGGCGAGCCCGACGAGTTCCCCCGCCAGGTACAGCTCGCGGCAGCGCTGCCGCCGTACCTTCCCGCTCGTGGTACGCGGGATGGTGGCCGGGCGGGCCAGCAGCACCGCGTACGGCACGACGTCGTGCTCGGCCGCCACCCGGGTGCGGATGGCGGCCGTCAGGGCGGCGTGGTCGACCGTCCGGCCGCGTTCCACCTCCTGGATGACGACCAGCCGCTCCTCGCCGTCGACCGGCACCCCGAACGCGGCACCGCAGTCGGGGCGCAGCACCGGGTCGGCCCGCTGGGCGGTCGCCTCGATGTCCTGCGGGTAGTGGTTGCGGCCACGCAGGATGACGAGGTCCTTGAGCCGGCCGGTGACGAAAAGCTCGCCGTCGTGCAGGAAACCCAGGTCGCCGGTGCGCAGCCAGGACCGCTCCCCCGTCTCGCCAGCCAGTCGGGCGGCGAAGGTGTGCGCGGTCTCCGCCGGCCGGTCCCAGTACCCCTGTGCCACGCTCGGTCCGCTGACCCAGATCTCGCCGACCTTCCCGTCCGGTAGGACCTCGGCGGTCTGCGGTTCCACCACCCGGACCGACTGGCCGGGCATGGACCGTCCACACCCGACGAGTTCGGGGCCGGCGGCGGACGGAACGGCTCTGCCCTCGGCCAGGGCGTCCCGGTCGAACCGGGCGCTCACCGGTGGCCGGCCCGCCGGGGCACCGGTGACGAGCAGGGTCGCCTCGGCGAGCCCGTAGCAGGGGTAGAAGGCGTCCGCGCGGAACCCGCACGGGGCGAAGTACTCGGCGAACCGGCGGAGGGTGTCGGCCCGGACCGGCTCGGCGCCGCTGAACGCGACCCGCCACGCGCGCAGGTCCAGCTCGGCGAGCTGCTCCGGGCGGATCCGACGAAGCGCCATCTCGTACCCGAAGTTGGGGCCGCCGCTGCAGTCGGCGCGGGTGTCGCTGATGGCGCGCAGCCACCGCAGCGGCTGGCGCAGGAAGGCGGTGGGTGCCATCAGGGTGACCGGGAAGCCGGCCCAGACCGGCTGGAGGAGCCCGCCGATCAGCCCCATGTCGTGGTACGGCGGCAGCCACACCACGGCGTGGCTCTCCGGTCCGCTGGCGAAGGAGCGCCGGATGTGCGTGGAGTTGGCGGTGAGGTTGTCGTGGCTGAGCAGGACGCCCTTGGGGGTGGCCGTGGAGCCGGAGGTGTACTGCAACAGTGCGGCCGTCGCTCCGCCCGCCAGGCCGGACGCGGGCCCGCCGGCCGGGTCGGTCAGCGTGTCGGTGGCGATCGTCGCGCCGTTCCAGCTGTCCGAGACGGCGTCGCCGAGCGCGGCGGTGGTCAGCGCCACGGCCGGTCGGGCGTCGTCGGCGATCGCGACCAGCCGTTCGGTGCGGGTGCCGGCCCGTGGCGGGTAGGCCGGAACGGCGACGATGCCGGCGTACCAGCAGCCGAAGAGGGCCGCGACGTATTCCGGGCCGGGCGGGTGCAGCAGCAGCGCCCGGTCGCCGGGGACGCACCGGTCGCGCAGGGCGGCGGCGACGGCACGGGCCCGCGAGTCGAGGGTCCGGTAGTCCCAGCGCACCTCGGTGTCCGGCTCGTCGCCGAGGAACGCGAAGGCGAGTCGTTCCGGCTGCTCCTCCGAGCGCCAGCGCAGGACATCGGCCAGCGTCGATCGATGTTGGGCTGGTACGTCCGTCACGTTGCCTTCCTCCCGGTCGTCCGGCCCGGCTACGGCCGCAGGGTCAGGGTGTTCTCGGCCGCCGCCTCGATGTCGGCGCGCAGCCAGTACCACCGCAGCATCCGGCCGGTACGCCAGACGTCGAGCTGGTCGGTGTGGTGGCGGTGGTAGGCGTGCCCCGAGTTGCCGGTGACCTGCACCCACCGGGCGGCATTCAGGTCGGAAAGGTCCACCGCCATCCGCATCGACGGCAGCTCGGTCACCTCGTAGCCGTCCGCCGCGTTCCAGGCGGTGGCGTTCACCGCGTCGGTACCGCCGGAGACCGGGACCGGGTCGTGGTTGAAGAGCCACTCGACCGCACCGACACCGGAGACGCCGAAACTCTGGTCCCGGGGGGTCAGGGTGTGCGCCCTGCCCCACCGCCACCCGTCCGGCTCGTCGCCCTGCGCGGCGGTCAGCTCCTGGTGCGCCGCCCGCATCGCGGCGACGAGCATGTCGTCGCGCCGCTCGACCTGGCCGGTCTCCTGCCGGTCCCACCACGACGCGTCCGGCTGGTCGAGCAGCTTCGCCACGACCACGAACCAGCGGTCGTCGCCGAGCGGCGGCTCGTGCTCGGGCAGCTCGTCGAAGACCCCGGCCAGCAGGTGCCGCCAGGTCGCGTTGAAGAACGCGGCGGCGGCCGAGGAGCGGCACCGGGCGCCGTCGTCGTCGGCGCAGTCGGCGGGCTGCCGGAAGTCCCAGCCAGCCAACAGCTCCCGTCCGGCGGCCGGTCCACCGCCGAGCCGGTCCGCCGGCACGGCCAGCAGCGCCGGGACCAGCTCGGGGGCCAGGCCGTTGCGGTCGTCGGTCAGCATCCGCTCCATGTCGGTCAGGTCGAGCCGGCGGCCCGCCGATTCGGCCAGCAGGTCGCCGATCCGGTCGCTGCGGTAGCCGTACGACCAGTCCGCGGTGAGCCACCGCAGGTGGTCCGGCCCGGTCACCGCCTGGTTCGCGGTGACGATCACGCCGCCCTCCGGGTTGAGCAGGTGCGGCAGTTCGGCGAAGGGCAGCCGGCCGGTCCAGTCGTAGGCCGGATCCCAGCCCGGCGACATCCAGCGCCCGTCGCCGGCACCGCGCACCGGCACCGCGCCCGCCGCCTGGTAACCGATGTTGCCGTCCACGTCGGCGTAGACGAAGTTCTGTGCCGGGCTGTCGAAGAGGGCGGTGGCGGCGCGGAATTCGGTCCAGTTCCTGGCCTGGTTGACCGCGAACAGCGCCTCGATGCTGCGACCGGGCTCGAGCGCGGTCCAGGCCAGCGCGACCGCGTAGCCGCCGCCGGGCGCCGGCTGGGCGGTCTCGGCCGGGGCGCCGTCCGGACCGAGCGGCGGCTTCGCGCCGATGTCGCGCAGCTGCTGGAAGGCGTCGGAGAGCAGCGGCCCGTGCCGGGTGTGCCGGATCCGGACGGTACGCGCCGAGTCGCCCGCGACCTTGATCCGTTCCTCCCGGACGGCCAGCGGACGCCACTGGTCCCCGACCGCGTAGCGGTCACCGTCGAGCCGCTCCAGATACAGGTCGGTCACGTCGGTGGGCAGGTTCGTCAGGCCCCACGCGATCCGCTCGTTGTGCCCGATCACCACACCCGGCATCCCGGCGAAGGTGAAGCCGGCGACCCGGTATCCGCAGGCACAGTGCAGCCCGAGCTGGTACCAGACGCCGGGCAGGGAGGGCGCCAGGTGCGGGTCGTTGACCAGGATGGGTGCGCCGGAGACGGTGCGTGAACCGGCGACCACCCACGAGTTGGATCCCGTACCGGGACCGCCCGGACGGACCGGCTCGGGAAGGCTCGCCGCCGCCCGCTGTACCGCCTCCAGCCCGTCCCGGGCCCGCTCCAGGTCGTCCCGGGAGAGGCCGCCGGCGGGCGTGCTGCGCCGGGGTTCGGTCTCCGGGCCGGCTGCCGGCCGGGTCGGGACGATCGGCTGGTGCGCGTCGCTCGGGTACGCCGGATACAGCTCCTCGGCCTGGGTCCGGCTGCGCCCCTCCAGCACCACGGCGGCTCGGTTGATCTCCTGCCACAGGTTGCCGACGAGGTCCCACGCCATCGCCTTGAGCCACGCGACACTGTCGACCGGGTCCCAGGGCTCCACCTGGTAGCCGGGGCTCAGCACCGCCAGCACGGAATACTGCAACGCCTTGCCCCGGTGGGCGTCCCGGCCGCCGTTCGCCTCGATCCACGCGTTGACGCCGGCCGCGTAGCTGAGCAGCCGCCGCCGCGCGTCCGGCGACAGCCGGTCCCACTCGGCGCGTGCGGACTCGCGCCAGCCGAGGGTACGCACGAAAACGTCGGTCTCCACCTGGTCCGGCCCGAACATTTCGGCAAGCCGACCGGCGGTGATGTGCCGGCGCAGGTCCATCTCCCAGAAGCGGTCCTGGGCGTGCACGTAGCCCTGGGCGTGGAACAGGTCGTCCTCGTTCCCGGCGTAGATCTGGGGGATCCCGTTGCCGTCCCGCAGCACCGTGACCGGGGCGGTCAGGCCGCCCAGCCGCAGCTCGCCGTCGGTGGTCGGGAAGGGGTGCCGGACGCTCCACAGTGCGAACCCGCTCGCGGCCATCGCGACCACCACCGCCACGACGGCCGACCACAGGCCGATCCGACGGATGCGCCGAAGCGCCGCGGCCGAGATCCTCATGCCCGGGGAGGTTACGACGCCCCGGGCGATCGAGACAGGTCTAACCGGGCGCACACCGTGGACCGGCGTGACCCGTGCCGGGCACCGCCGCCGCCCGTGCCGTGCACGGGTACCTAACCGTGCCGGAGCACCGCCGCGTACTCGTCGTGGTCGCGCAGCAGGGCGGTCGATCCCGGCCAGGGCGCCACCGGCGTCTCCTCCTCGCCGACCACCAGCCGATCCAGTCGCAGCCCGGTGCCCTCCAGCAGGAGCATCAGGTCGGCCGGCGTGTAGCAGCGCAGGTACTGGCTGATCTGCTGGTCGGGACTGCCACTCTCCCACCAGGTGTCGACCGCCACGCAGGTGACCGGGTCGAAGGCCGTACGGTTCGACACCGCGTACGGGTAGCCGTCGTCGGGTCTCGCCGGCTTCTCCTCCTCGTCACCGTCCCAACGCGCCCAGACGAACGGGTTCATGACGTCGACGAGGGCGGTGCCGTCGGGGGCGAGCCACTCGGTGGCGATGCGTCGCAGCAGCCGGCGCTGGTCGGCGTCCGAACCGACCCCGAAGCCGTTCCAGTAGCACACCGCCGGGAAGTCTCCC
This sequence comes from Plantactinospora veratri, assembly GCF_036421995.1. Lineage (NCBI taxonomy): Bacteria > Bacillati > Actinomycetota > Actinomycetes > Micromonosporales > Micromonosporaceae > Plantactinospora > Plantactinospora veratri. The sequence goes on along the minus strand of NZ_JAZGQL010000010.1, from coordinate 158,582 downwards.
GGCAGCCGTACCCGGTAGAAGTCGTCCTTGACCACGGTCAGCGTGCCCGGCGTGGCATCTGCCGGGAGCCCGGCGGCCCGGTCTGCCCGGTCGCTGATCTCCACGGCGGTGACGTCGTGTCCGGCCTGCGCGGCGGCGAGCGCGGTGGTCCCGTAGCCGGCGCCGAGTTCCAGCACCCGCAGTGGCCCTTCGCCGACGTACCGGTGCAGCAGGCTGACCCGGCGGTGGTCCCGCTCCCGGACGCGCCCCTCCGCCTCTCCCCACCACCGGCCGGTCTGCGTGTAGAAGTCCCGTACCCATTCCACGGCACCAGATTCTCACCGGGCCGCGGCTATGCGCGGGAGGCGACCGCCAGACACTCCGCCAGTTCGTCGAGGTCACCGTCGATGACCGGCGCGTCCGGCCCGGCCGCCGCCGGCCCGGCCCGCAACTCCCGGCCGGTGACCAGCACGGCGACGGTCTCGGAGCGGTCGAGCAGTTCCTGCTCCAGCGCCGCGATCAGGCCGGCGAGGGCGGCCGCACCGGCCGGTTCGCTGCCGACCCCGGCAGACGCGGCGAGCAGTCGTACCGCGTCGAGCAGCGCGGCGTCGGGGACGGCCACCATCGCCCCGCCACTGCGGCGTACCGCGTCGAGGGCCAGGTCACCGGCGACCGGACGGTCGACGGCGATGCCGTCCGCCACCGTACCGGCGGGGTCCGTCGTCTGCGGTGACGGTGCCGTGCCCGCCCAGCGGTGCACCAGCGGCTGGCACGCCTCGGCCTGCACTCCGACCACCCGGGGCAGCCGCCGCACCGCCCCGCAGAGCACCAGCTCGTCGAAGCCCTTCGCGAGCGCGGCGAGCGTCGGCCCGTCGCCGACCGGCGCGACCACCACGTCGGGGCACCGGCGGCCGAGCTGCTCCCAGATCTCCCAGGCCACTGTCTTCTTGGCCTCGGTGGTGAGCGGGTTCGCCCCGGTGTTGCGGTCGAGCCAGCCGAAGGTCGCGGCCGCGTTCCGGGACAGGTCGAACGCGGCGTCGTAGCCCCGGGCCACCCGCACCACCAGCGCCCCGGCGGAGCGCATCAGGGACACCTTCTCCGGATCGCAGTCGACCGGCACCAGGATCACGGCGCGCAACCCGGCCGCGGCGGCGCCCAGCGCGGTCGCCACCGCCGCGTTCCCGGTCGACGCCGTGGTGACCGTGGAGACGCCGCGCCGCAGTCCGTCCTCGACGACCAGCGCGGTGGCCCGGTCCTTGTTGGACGCGCTGGGCCCGCGGGTCTCGTCCTTGAGCCAGAGTTCCGGCACGCCGAGCCGGGCACGCAGCCGGGGCGGCGCCACCAGGGGCGTGCCGCCGACCGGCAGCGGGTACCGGACCGGGCTGTCGTCGAGCGGGAGCAGCGACCGGTACCGCCACATCGAGCTGACCGGCCCGGCCGGTGCCGGCACCAGGGCGGGCCCGTAGCGGTACTCCAGCAGCTCGCACCCGTGGACCCGGCGGGTCCCGGTCACCTCGCCCACGCCGTCTCCTCCGCTGTCGCCGCGGTGTTGCCGGCCGGCACCCTGCCGGGGGCCACCGGGTCGACGGATGTCCTTCCACGCCGTTTCACCAGGGAGAACCTCCGTTCAAGAGTTCATCTTGATCAGTCGAACAGGGCGAGGCGTCAGTCCGCGCCGCCGAGGACGTCCTGGGAGAACTCCACGAGCGAGCCGGTCACCACGCCGATGCGGTCGGAGAGCAGCAACGCGACCATCTCGGCGACCTCGTCCGGTTTGACCAGCCGACCCATCGGCGCCGCCGCCTCCGCCTCCGCGAGCCAGCCCGGCGCCCGGCCGTGGAACGATCGCTGGACCCGGTCCTCGTGCGGGGTGTCGGTCCAGCCCAGGCAGAGCCCGTTGACCCGGATCCGGTCCCGGCGGTGGGCGTGGGCGACGTTGCGGGTGAGGGTCGCCAGCGCCCCCTTCGAGGTGGAGTACGCGCAGAGGTGCGGCTGACCGCCGTGGGCGCTCGTCGAGAGGATGTTGACGATCGCACCCGGGGCCCGACGGCGGCGCATGTCCCGGACCGCCTCCTGCATCGTCAGCATCGGCGCGCGTACGTTGACGGCCATCATCCGGTCGAAGAATGCCGGCGTGGTCCCGTCCAGTGTGGATCGTCCGGTGTCCGCCGCACTGTTGACCAGCCCGTCGACCCGGCCGAACCGCTCGACCGCCCGCCGGACCACCGCGCGGCAGTCCTCGGGATCCTCCAGGTGTGCCCGGACGAACTCGGCGGAACAGTTCGTGCCGGCCAGCGCGGCGGTCACCGCGAGGCCACGCCCGCGGTCCCGTCCGGCGACGACGATCCCGACCGCGCCCTCACGGGCGACTGTCCGGGCGACCGCCTCGCCGACTCCCGACGTACCGCCGGTGACGACGACGACCTTGTCCTGACACAGTTTGCGCACCGTACGCTCCCCGCTCCGACGTCGCAGGCGGGCACCGGGGGCCCGCCTGCGACCGTCGAACGCGACATCGGACCCGGCCGTACCGGCACCGCGTACCGCCGGGTCACGGCCCTACCGCTGGACCCAGACGCTGTCCGGGGTGAACGTGCCCAGGTCGGAGATGCCGGAGTTGCCCGAGACCTGGTACGGGTCGCCGAGGCAGTCGTCGTTCATGAACATGGCCGAGCTGCGGCTGTGGGTGTTCCGGACCGATTGCGCCCGGTCGTCCCAGTCCGCGTCCACCAGGCTCACACAGGTGCCGCTGGGGTTGAGGGAGGTGACGGCGAACATCTCACCGGTGAATCCGACTCCGTCGTACAGACACAGAGCATTCGAGGGACAGGTTGCGGCGTCGCTTGTGGACACCTGAGCCGCCGTGGCAGCTCCGGACGTACCCAACAGCGCCACCACCGACAGACCCGCTACGAGAAGAGAGGAACGCAGACGCCGTACCAACACATCGACCTCCGTGAGTTGGATGTTGGTTGATCGGACTATATCGACGCGTCGTCCGGCGCGGCAGCGGGCAAAGATCGACCCTTGACAGCACCGCCGCCCGGCTTCGGTCGACCGGCGGGCGACCCGGCCCGGTGCCGGTACCGGTCAGCCGGCGTGCGACGGCGGACAACGGGTACCCCGCTACAGCCCAGCAGTCAGGGGGCGTTCGGGTCGGCGGCGCCGGCCGGGCCCTTGTCGTACGACGGAGGAGCTGAGATGAGCATCGCCGGGCGGACGCGACTCCCACCGGGTGTCTCCCTGGTGCTGCTGGCGTCGATCCTGGTGTCGTTCCTGGCCGCCTCGGCGGCCCCGACCCCGCTCTACGGGATCTACCAGGAGCGCTGGCACTTCTCGCCGATCACGACCACGGTGGTGTTCGCCGTCTACGCCGTCGCGGTGCTGGCCTCGCTGCTCACGTTCGGCAGGCTCTCCGACCATGTCGGCCGGCGTCCGGTACTGGCCGTGGCGATCGCGGTACAGATGACCTCGCTGGTCATCTTCGTCCTCGCCGACGGCGTACCCGCGCTGCTGGCCGCCCGCCTCGTGCAGGGGCTCGCGGCCGGCGCCGCCACCGGCGCCGTCGGCGCTGCCATGCTCGACCTCGACCGTGCCCGTGGCACGCTCGCGAACGCGATCGCCCCCGGGATCGGAACCGGCAGCGGCGCCCTGCTTTCGGCGCTGCTCATCCGCTTCCTGCCCGCACCGACCCGGCTGGTGTACGTCGTCCTCTTCGTCGTCCTGCTGATCCAGGGCGCGGCGCTCGCGCTGATGCCGGAGACGGTCGCCCGGACGCCAGGGGCACGCCGGAGCCTGCGGCCGGAGGTCAGGCTGCCCCGTGCCGTGCGCGGGCCGGTACTGGTGGTCGCACCGGTGCTCTTCGCGGTCTGGGCGCTGGCCGGCTTCTTCGGCGCGCTGGGTCCGGCGCTGGTGCGCGCCCTGATGAACACCTCGATCGTGACTGCCGGTCTGGTGCTGTTCGTCTTCGCTCTCTTCGGTTCGGTCGCCGTACTGCTGATGCGGAACACCGCCGCGAGGACGGTGATCCTGGTCGCGATCACCGCTCTCATCCTGGGCATGATCGTCACGCTGGTGTCGGTCATGGCCAGTTCCGTCCCCGGCTTCTTCGTCGGCCTCGCGCTCGGGGGTATCGGCTTCGGGGGCGGATTTCAGGGTAGCCTCAAGACCGTCATGCCGCTCGTCGAGACGCACGAACGTGCCGGCGTGCTCTCCCTGCTGTACGTCATCTGCTACGTCGGCTTCGGCCTGCCGACCGTTGTCGCCGGCTTCCTGGTGGTCTACGCCGGTGGCGTCCCCCGGACCGCGGACGAATACTCCGTCGCGGTCATCCTGCTCGCCCTGGTCGCCCTCTTCGGGGTCCGCAGGGCCACGAGTCCGCGCTGAGAGCCACGAGTCCGCGCCAGAGGACGGGAGAACACGCGCCAGAGGACGGGAGAGCAGGCGACGAGGGACTCAGCGCGCCCGGCCGGGCGGGTCGGGGCGGGAAGGCCGACCGGAGCGCTCCGGCCCGGCAGGGGCAGCCTTCGCCGGGAAGCTGACCCGGACGGTGCTGCCCTGCCCGGGCACCGAGGTGACCCCGGCCGTGCCGCCGTGCGCGGTCACGATCGCCTCGACGATGGCCAGACCCAGGCCGGACGAGCCGCCGCCGTCGCGGCTGCGGCTGGGGTCGGCGCGGTAGAAGCGCTCGAACACGTACGGCAGGTGCTCCGGCGCGATCCCGTCGCCCTCGTCGCGTATCGTGACCACCACCTCCCCACCCTCGGTGCTGACGGTGACCGCGACCGGCGTGCCGGGCCGGGTGTGCTGCACCGCGTTGCCGACGAGGTTGCGCAGCACCTGCTGGATGCGCGGGCCGTCCCCGTCGACGACCGCCGCCGCGACGCCGTCCAGGGTGATGGCTCGGTCGGTGCTGACCACCCGGGCGTCGTCCACCACCTCGCCGGCCAGCGCCACCACGTCCACCGACCCGAGTTCCAGCGGTCGCGCCCCGTCGAGGTGGGCCAGCAGCGCCAGCTCGTCGACGAGCAGCCGCATCCGGCCCACCTCGGCCTGCATCCGTTCCATGGCGTGGTCAAGCTGGTCGGGGTCGCGCAGTCCACCCTGGACGTAGAGGTCGATCCAGCCGTGCATGGTCGCCAGCGGGGTGCGCAGCTCGTGACTGGCGTCCGCGACGAAGCTGCGCAGCCGGTCCTCGGCCCGCCGTTGGGCGTCGAAGGCCCGCTGGACCGCGGCGGTGATCGCGGCGGCCTCCGGGCCGGCGACGAGCGCCACGAGGGCCAGCCGCCATTTCGCGGAGCGGTTCACTGCCGCACCGGCCGCAGGCTGTACCCGAACCCCCGCACGGTGTGGATCAGCGACGGCCCGCCGAAGTCGATCTTGCGTCGCAGGTTGGAGACGAACCGCTCGACCACGCCCGCGTCGCCGCCGAAGTCGTACTGCCAGACGTGGTCCAGGATCTGCGCCTTGGAGACCACCCGTCCGGTGTTGGCCAGCAGGTAGCGCAGCAGCCGGAACTCGGTGGGGGAAAGTTCGACCGGACGCCCGCCCCGGGTCACCGCGTGCCGGGCCTCGTCCATCTCCAGGTCACCGCAGCGCAGTACTCCCTCCGGCACCGCCGGCGGCCCGTGTCCGGACCGCCGCAGCAGGGCCTCCAGCCGAGCGGCGACCTCGACCACGTTGAACGGCTTGCTGAGGTAGTCGTCGCCGCCCAGACGCAGGCCGCGTACCCGGTCGTCCACCTCGTCGCGGGCGGTCAGGAACATCACCGGCACTCCGACGCCCCGCGAGCGCAGCAGGTGCAACAGGTCGAAGCCGTCCGTACCGGGCAGCATCACGTCCAGCACGATCGCGTCGGGGGTACGGGTCCCGATCGCGGCGAGGGCGGCCGGGACGTCGCCGACGGCCTCGACCTCGAACCCCGCGAACCGCAGCGCGGCGACGAGCAGCTCCCGCAGGCCCGGATCGTCGTCGACCACCAGAATGCTGTGCACGTCCCCATCACACCACTGCGGCGGGGGCGGCCGGGCGTCCCTGCACCGGCCGGGTGAGCCGGGCACCCTCCACGTCCAGGTTCGGCAGTACCCGGTCGAGCCAGCGCGGCAGCCACCAGGCGCCGTGCCGGGCAAGCGCCAGCAGCGCCGGTACGAGCGTCATCCGGACCAGGAACGCATCCAGCAGGACACCCACCGCGAGCGCGAAGGCGATGGGCTTCAGCGTGGCGTCGCCGACCGGGATGAAGCTCGCGAAGACCGAGACCATGATCAGGGCGGCCGCCGCGACCACCCGCGCCGAGGCCCGGAAACCCTGGTCGACCGCACGTCGCGGGTCGCCGCTCTGGGCGTACTCCTCGTGCATCCTGCTGACCAGGAAGACCTCGTAGTCCATCGCCAGGCCGAAGAGCACCGCCATCAGGATGATCGGCATAAAACTGATCACCGGCCCGGTGCGCGCGACCCCGACCAGCTCGGCGAGCCAGCCCCACTGGAAGACCGCGACCACCGCACCCAGCGTCGCGCCGACCGAGAGCAGGAAGCCGAGGGTCGCCTTCAACGGCACCAGCAGCGACCGGAATGCCAGCAGCAACAGCAGAAAGGCCAGACCCACGACGACCAGGGCAAAGGGTACGAGCGAAGCGCTCAGCAGCTCGGAGATGTCGATGCCGATCGCGGTCACGCCGGTGACTGCCACGGATTCGCCACCCGCGTCCTCGATACCGGTCACCACCCGTTCGGTACGTTCGTCCTGCGGCCCGGTCTCGGGGATCACCGTCAGCATCGCGTACCGGCCGTCGGCGGAGAGTTGCGGGCGTCCGACCGCGGCCACCCCGTCCACCGCACCGAGCCGATCGGCCAGCGCCGTGGCAGCGGCCTGTTCGTCGCCGCCCGCGCCCGCAAGGTCGGCCAGGACCGGCAGCGGAGCGTTGAAGCCCGGTCCGAAGGCGCCGGCAATCAGGTCGTACGCCTGCCGCTGCGTGCTGGCCGCCGGGGCGGAACCGTTGTCGGTGAGCGCGAGCCGCAGCCCCGCCGCCGGTACGGCCAGCACGCCGAGTGCCGCGACGACAGCGAGCGTCGTGACCAGCGGCCGGCGGGTGACCAGCCGGACCCAGCGCCCGCCCATGCTGCCCCGGCCGTCCCCCGTCGCACGCCGGACGGCCCGCGAGCCGGGCTTCGGGCGCAGCCGGTCTCCGGCGAAGCCCAGCACGGCCGGGATCAGGGTGACCGCCACCAGCACCGCGACGATCACGGCGGCGGTCGCGGCCAGTCCCATCGCGGTCAGGAACGGGATCCGGACGACGGTCAGCCCGGCCAGCGCGACGACCACGGTGAGGCCGGCGAACGCCACGGCGGTGCCGGCTGTGCCGATCGTCCGGGCCACGGAGTCGGCCACGGGCATCCCGGACGCCAGCTGCGACCGGTGCCGGGCGACGATGAAGAGTGCGTAGTCGATGCCGACCGCGAGTCCGAGCATGAGGGCCAGGGCCGGCGCGGTCGGCGGTAGCGTCAGCATCCCCGCCACGGTGGTCAGGCCGGCGACGGTTACACCCACCCCGAGCAGCGCGGTGAGCAGCGGCAGCCCGGCCGCGACCAGGGAACCGAAGGTGATGACGAGGACGACCAGCGCGATCAGCAGTCCTGCGGCCTCGGTGCCGTGGCTGTTTCCACCGGCGCTGTCGTAGGCCGACCCGCCGAACTCGACCCGCAGCCCGGCCTCCCGGGCCGGTTGGAAGACGTCCTCCAGCGCGGCGCGGGCGCCGTCGGCCAGGTGGGTGCGCTGCTCCTGGTAGTCCACGGTCGCCAGGGCGGTGCGACCGTCGGTCGAGACCGTCCTCGCGGTGAACGGGTCCAGCACCCCGGCCACCTGCGGCAGCTTCGCGGCGGCGCCGAGGGTCTGCTCGACGACCCTGGTGTGTTCGGCGATCCGGTGGCCGGCGGGCGCGACGAACACCACCTGCGCGGAGGCGCCCGAGGAGGCCGGGAACTGTTCGGCGACGGTGTCCAGGGTCTGCTGGGCGCGGGAGCCGGGGATCGAGAAGTCGTCGGAGTACGAGCCACCGGCGGTGGCGGCGAGTGCTCCGGCGGCGACGAGGAGGGCCAGCCAGGCCACCAGGACGGTCCGACGGCGCCGGTACGTCCAGGCACCGAGCCGGTAGAGCGATGCGGCCATGACGGCAGACTCCCGTGGTCGTGGGTCGAGGAGTCTCAGCAGAGCGTCCGGGCCTGACGATCCGGCGTCGACGAACCTGACGGTTGCCTGACGGTCGATCCCGGCGCTTACGCGACGACCGGTCGGGAAGTGGCCGGTGGCCAGGGTGCGGCGTCGACCGTCAGCGTTGTGCGGCGAGGGGACTCCCGTCGCCGAACCTCCAGCTCGGGTACCGCTCGGTCAGGTAGCGGCGATGACCGTCCCAGTCGCTCGGTCCGAGCAACCGCACCGGGGACAGTTGGAGCCGGTCCTCCGGATCCTGGTCGTAGCCCCAGGTGAACCCGACCAGGGGTACGACGAGCCGCCGGTCGACGTCCCACGGACCGATGGTCAGGAAGGTGTGCGCCTGCCACCGCACCGCACCGGAGCGCCAGCGGGATGGCGCGTCGAAGAGTACGGGGTTGAACCCGTACCAGGCGAAGGGCGCGGTGGAGTCGGCGAACAGGTCGAAGGGGTCGATCTCGAACCGATCTGTCGGGCGGGGTTCCCGGACCAGTTGTACCCAGCCCAGCAGTGACCGGTAGCCACGGGCACTGAATTCGACAGACGCGGTACACACCGGCATGCCCACCTCCCGTTCACTCTTGCCGATGGCCACCGGGTCGGTGTTCGGCGTGACATCCACCAGCACCCGACCATGCTCGTCGTCGAAGTCGAAACGAATCTCCACAAGGGCATCCTGGCACCTCGTCCCCGCGGTCCACGTCGGGCCGCCGGTACCGTACGCCGGTCCGGGAGGGGTTCAGCGCAGGACGCGATGGTAGGTGCGGATGACGTCGCCGTCCGGGGTGGATCGCTGGGATCCGGCTTCCCATCCCAACCGCTCGTAGAAGCCGACCGCTCCCAGGGGTCCGGTCGAGGTCTGCAATTCGACCCAGGTCGCGCCGGCAGCCCGGACGTACTCCACGAAGTGCTCTACCAGCCGCTCGCCGATTCCGCTCTTGCGCCAATCCGGCCGCACCGCCAACGCGGTCATCACGGCCACCTGCGCGGCCGGGACAGACCGGGCCGGTACTGGCGCCGCCCGGCGGTGCAGCAGCCGCTGCGTCCACGGACGGACCCGTGATCGCAGGAGGCGGGCGGCGACGCGAGGACGGACGCACAGCGCGGCGATCCCGTTCACCGCCAGGGACGCGACCGTACGCCGGTCCGCCATCAGCCCGGTGGTGTACTCGGCCTGGTCGCTGGTACCCATCAGGAATCCGACCAGTTCGTCCGGCCCGGCCGTAGCGTCGACGACGACATAGCCGACGCCGTGCCGGGAGTCGAGGAACGTTCGCTGCCAGCGACGGACAAAGCGCGCCCCGAGCGACGGGAACAGCCCGAACGGCAGGAGAAGGACGTGGGCCCGAGAGATGGCGGGAAGGTCTTCGTGCGTCGCCGGCCGCAGGAGAAGCTGACCGGAAGCCAGTTCGATTGCCGTGGGACCGGGGTTCGGCACCGTTGCCGCGCCGCTGATGTCGGCTCTGCTCTTGATCCTGGGCAGGAAGCGCATAACCTCGACAACCTCGATATCAGGGCGGAAGTCCGCCCCCCGCGTCAGGTCACTGTCCCGGCTACCCCGTACGCGGCGAGCCACACCCGTGGCGAACCGGCGGCGCGATGGTCGCCCGGCGCTTCTGGGCTTTCCGCACCCGATGACGGTACTGCACCTGTTTGGTTCAGTTCGTGGCGCCCGGAGGCTCCCCGATCGACGCTGCGCGGACGTCGGGCGTGGCGGCCAGCAGCAGCGCCGACACGGCCGCGAAGGCGGCGGCACCGAGGAAGACCAGACCCGGTGACGCGTAGGTCAGCGCCCATCCGAACGTCAGCCCGGCCACAACCGGCACCACGGTCTCCGCGACGGCGCCGATCCCGGTCAGCGCACCCTGCACGATCCCCTGCTCGTCGGCCCGGACGTTACGGGAGATCCACGACTGTGCGGCCACGCCACCGACCGAGCCGAGCACGCCGACCGCCTGTAGGAGGTAGAGCATCCACGGAGCGGAGACGAACGCCGTACCCAGCAGCCCGGCGACGCCGAGCAGGCTGCCGGCCACCGCCGCGCGCTTGTCACCGAGCCGGCGGACCACCGGTCCGACGGCCCGCGCCTGGAAGACCGCGCCGACGAGCGCGCCGGCCGCCATCACCACGCCGACGTGCGTGGTGCTCCAGGCGAACTGGTACGTGAGGAAGAACGTCCAGATCGACTGGTGGGTCATCCGGGCGACATCGGCGCAGAGGCGGGCGTACCCGAGCCGCCCGAGTACCGGCCGGCGCAGGACGACGGCGACGGCACCGACCGGGTTCGCCATCCGCAGGGTCAGTGGGGTGGTCCGGTCACCGGGCCGAGACTCCGGCAGGACGAACCAGCCGTAGGCGACGTTGCCGAAGGAGAGCGCGGCGGCGACGAAGAACGGCAGGCGTACATCGACCGCACCGAGCAGGCCGCCGATGGTCGGACCGGCGACGAAGCCGAGCCCGAACGCGGCGCCGACCAAGCCGTACGCGCGAGCCCGCGACTCGGGCGCGGTGACGTCCGCGATGTACGCGTTGACCACGGTCCTCGTTCCGGCGCAGGCGGCCGCGAGGGCGTGGAACACCAGAAGCGTCCAGGGGGTGTGGGACATCGCGTGGGCCAGCCAGTCGACGCCGAGGCAGGCCAGCGACGCGAGCAGGACGGGTCGTCGGCCGTACCGGTCGGAGAGCCGCCCGAGCAGCGGCGAGACGGCGAACTGCAACAGGCCGTAGATCGAGCCGAGCAGGCCGGACCAGAAGACCGCCGCGGCGGTGTCCTTGGTAACGGCCGCCATCAGGGCCGGCAGGATCGGCACGATCAGGCCGAGCCCCAGCATGTCGAGGAAGACGGTGACGAGCAGGAAGGAGAGGGCGGGTGCCCGGCGCATCGCGGCTCCTGAGTCTTGAGCGGGCAGGGCCCCCTCGCGACTCACGGTCTGCCGGAAGTACGGAGGATCAGACTATCTGCGTTGTCAAATCATTTTTCGTCGCCGAACTGACGTGGTGAGGCAGCCACCGTCGGCTGGCATGATGGGCGCGATGCTGGCCGCCCGAGGTTCCCACCACGATCACCTCTCGGTCGCGCTCGCCGCCCGTGCCGACGCCGAACTGTCGGCGCTGCTCGACACCGCGCCCGTCGCCGCCGTGGGCGTGGGCGGCGGCTGCGCCGTCGTCGACATCGACGGCGTGCCGGTGTTCGTCAAGCGCATCCCGATCACCGATCGGGAGCTGGCCCGTCCGCGGAGTACGGCGAACCTCTCCGGCCTGCCGACCTACTCTCAGTACGGCATCGGTGGGCCCGCCCTCAACGTCTGGCGTGAGTTGGCCGCGAACCAGATCGTCACCGAGGCGGTGCTGGCCGGCGAGGTCGAATCGTTTCCGCTGCTCTACCACTGGCGCGTGCTCCCCGGCCGGCCGCCGACCGCCGCCGAGCACCTCGACGTCGACGCGGTACTCCGCCGCGTCGGCGGCACCGCGGTCGTGCGTACCCGCCTCGCGGAGTTGGCCAGCGCGACGTCCAGCCTCGTGCTGTTCCTCGAACACGTCCCCCACCCGCTGCCAGCCTGGCTGAACGCCGACCCGGTCGGCAGAGCCGAGACGTTCGAGCGGCAACTGTTCGAGATCACCGCCTTCCTGCGGGATCGTGAGCTGTTGCACCTGGACGGGCACTTCGGCAACCTGCGTTCCGACGGCGAACGCATCCACCTCGTCGACTTCGGGCTGGCGACCTCGTCCAGGTTCGACCTCTCCGACGCCGAGCGCGAGTTCGTGGCCCGGCACGCCGACCACGACGCCGGGTACGCGGCGATGACGCTGGCGAACTGGCTCGTCACCACGGTCTGTGGGATACCGGTGCCGGTCAGCGGCGGCCCCGTCGCCCGCAACGAGTACGTACGTCGGTGCGCCGGTGGTGACATCCCGCAGGAGCTTCCCCCGGCCGTGGCGGGGATCCTCGCCCGACACGCGCCGGCAGCGGCCCGGATGAACGACTTCTACTGGCGGTTGTTCGGCGGCGACGTACACGCGGAATACCCTGGTCTGGAGCTCCGGTAGCCGCCCGCAGGGTCATCCCGGGCGGAGGCGGCAGCAGGGGTTCGGTCGTGCTGACCATGACCGTGCCGGCCCAACTGACTTGGTCGCCGTCGCCGGCCCGCTCCACGTTGTCCGGGCTGGACGCGGCATCCGCGGCGGCCTGGTCGACCAGGCTCAGGGTGGCGGCGGCCAGCACCTCCGGCCCGTACGGCGGCCGGTCACGCCACCACCGCCAACCGGCCAGGCCGCCGACCCCGACGAGCAGGATTCACCACACCGGTTATCAAGCCTGTCCGTTGCCTCATGCCTGGCAGTCTCCGTCGGTCTTCATGGCCGTGCGTCGAACTCGGCGCGCGCCTCGAAGACGCGGTCCATGTGCGCCTCTGCCCAGGTCTTGATCGCCACCATCACCGGGACCAGGTCCCCGCCGAGCGGGGTGAGCGCGTAGTCGACCCGGGCCGGCACGGAGGCGGTCACCGTGCGGGTGAGCAGACCATCGCGCTCCAGCTTGCGCAGAGTCTGGGTGAGCATCTTCTGGCTGACGCCGGCGATGCGGCGGGCGAGCTCGCCATGTCGCTGCGGGCCGTCGGCGAGCGCCGCGATCACCAGCGCGGCCCATTTGTCGGTGAGCGTGGTCAGCAGCTCCCGGGTCGGGCAGGCAGCCAGAAACGCGTCGTAGTCACGTTTTGCCTGCTCGCGCCGTTGCCCTGCGGTCATGGTCGACACGTCTCACCACCCTTGTCAGTGCCTTAGGCACTCCAAGGTACCTACTTTCTCACGGTGCCCAATGGTCCCTACGGTTACGGGAACCACGACATTCAGCGGAGGGTACGGCGATGCGCGCAGTCAGCTATACGGAGTTCGGCGGGCCGGAGGTCTTGCAGGTGGTGGCGAACCTGCCGGTGCCCGACCCCGGGCCGGGACAGGTACGGGTGCGGGTCAGCGCCTCCGTCCTGCACCCGGTCGACCTCATGGTCCGGGCCGGTCGATTCCCGGCACCGCTGCCGGGCGGGCTGCCGTACACACCCGGCTGGGACGTGGCGGGCAGGGTCGACGCGGTCGGTCCCTCCGTCACCGGTCTCAGGGTGGATGACGATGTCATCGGCTTCTCGCCCTGGCTGCGCACCACGGTCGGTACCCACGCCGAGTACGTGGTGCTGAATGCCGAGTGGCTGACCGCCGCGCCCGCCGGGATCCCCGCCACCGAGGCGGCGACCCTGCCGACCAACGGCCTCGCCGCCGCCCAGGCCCTCGACCTGCTCGCACTCCCGTCCGGCTCGTCCGTGCTCGTCACCGGCGCCGCAGGACAGGTCGGCGGGTTCACCCTTGCCCTGGCCCGGGTCGCCGGCCTGCACGCCGAAGGAATCGCGGGGGTCGGCGACCGGGAGTTCGTCGAGTCGCAGGGCGCGGCGTTCGTGCCGCGCTCGGACGGTCCGCTCGCGGTGACGTCGGGCGGCTTCGACGCGGTTGTCGACCTGGCACTGATCGGCCCGTCAGTGATGGAACTGGTCAGAGACGGCGGTGGCTACGTGGCCGCCTCACCCCCGCTGCGCCCGAAGCCGGTACGAGGGATCCGGACCTTCGCCCTGGACGTGCTGCCGGACGGCTCCCGGCTGGCCGACCTGGTGAAACTGGTGGAAAGCGCTGACATCCCGTTGCGGGTCGCCGGGGTTTACTCCTTCGCCGACGCGGCGGCGGCCCACACCCGGCTGGCCCAGGGCGGCGTGCGGGGCGGCGTCGTGGTCGTTCCCTGATCTGCCACCCGGTGCTCCGAGGTGCCCGGACCGGTCCCGGCCGACACTTCTCGGCCGACCTGCACGATCTGTTCTGGTCCGGTCCGGGCAACGTCACCGCGATGGCGCTGTCACGAGCGGGCCGCGACGTCCCAGCGCCCACACGACGAGCGCGCAGCAACAAAGCGCCGCACCCGCGACCGTGACCGCTCTCCAGCCGCCTGCGGGCCAGAGCGCGGTCGCGGTGGCGGAGCCGATCGCACCACCGAGGAAGTTGCCGGCACCCAGCGCCGTGTTGAGCCGGCTCCGGGCCTCGTCGGAGAGGGCGAACAACCGCGCCCGGTTGAGGAGGGCCTGCCCCTGGAGGGCGACATCGATCACGATGATCACAATGACGACGAGTACGACGGAGCGGCCGGCGAACGCCGCGCAGACGAAGGCGCCGAGCGCCAGTACCCAGGCCGCGCCAGTGGCCGGAAGTGACCAACCACCGTCGTGCAACCGGCCGGCATGCTGGACGGCGAGGACACCGGCGAGGCCGGCCAGGCCGAACAACCCGATCACCTGCACCGGGTACTGGAACGGCGGACCGCTGAGCAGGAACGTCAGCCCCGTCCAGAACAACGAGAACACGGCGAACCCGGTGGCCGCGAGGAGCAGTGTCCATCGGGCCGCCCGCTCACGCATGACCACCGCGCCGACCGAGGCGATCAGCGCCGGGTACGGCATGCGGGTCCGGGGTGCCAGTGGTGGGATCGCACGGTACAGCAGGACCGCGAGCAGGATGGCGACGACCGCGGCGAGGGCGAAGATCACACGCCACCCGGCGGTACCGGCGACGAACCCACTGATGGTGCGGGAGGCCAGGATACCGGTGAGGGTCCCGGACCCGACGGCGCCGACGACTCGGCCACGCTGCGCGTCGCCGGCAAGGTCCCCGGCGAGCGGGGTGAGGACCTGGCCGGAAATCGTCGTCACCCCGAGCACGCCGAGTGCGAGCAGGAGCAGGCCGATCGATGGTGCCAGCGCGCACAGCAACAGCGCGGCGGCCGAGGTCAGCAGCATCACCGGGACGAACCGGCGACGGTCGACGACGTCGCCGAGCGGCACCAGCAGCAACACGCCGACGGCGTACCCGACCTGCGTGGCGGTGACGAGCCAGCCGGCCGTCGCGGTCGTGGCACGTAGGTCATCTGCGATGAAGTCGAGCAGCGGCTGCGCCCAGTACAGGTTGGCGATGGCCGCTCCCGCCGCCACCGCGAGCAGGAAGGTGAGCCTGCGGCTGATCGCCTCCGGCGGTGCCACCCTGGGTGCTGCCACCCTGCCACGCTAAGGCGCCGGATCAACACGTCGACCCGGCGGCAAGACAGCCTTACCGCTGGGAAAGCCAGCCCGTACCGGCGGAATCACCGAGCCGGTGTCGGTTGACCGTACGCTACTCGACGGTCGCGGTCAGGCCCTCGCCGCCACGGCCGGCCGCGAGGAGCGCTTCGATTCTCGCCGCCACCTCTGGTAGGCCGCCATCTCCGAGGCGTCGGCCGGCCCGCAGTTCGATGAGGTGGCGGAGGACAGTCAGATGTTCGGTGAGGTCTGCCGGGCCGGGAGGGTAGCTTGCCTGCTGCATCTCCGAGACGGTGGCGGATACCGCCGCAACCACGTGGCCGAGCTGCGTGGTCGCCGTACGGGAGAATTCCACCACGTCGACCCCGGCCGCGCGTGCCGTTTCAAGCGCTCGTAGCAGGCCGAGTTGGGCGTCGTACCACACTCCGAAGAGGGCGAGGTCCCAGACCGCTGCCGCCTCCGGCGCCGCACCGACGAAACGTGGCCTGCTCAGCAGTTCGAGGGTCGTCCGGTGTTGCGCGAACGCTTGCGGAGACCCGCTGTACAGGATGGTTGCGGCATCGGTGCCGATCGTCTCCGGCGAGGCCTGGATCCCCGCGTCGAGGTATTGCGCGCCCAGGCCGGCGACCAGCTGGGCGGCCAGCCGGGCTTCGCCGGCGGTACCCGTGTACATCCCGACAATCGCCTGCCCCGACAGATCCGTGTCGAGCTGGCCAAGGCACTGCTCTACCGCTGCGTAGTCCTTGACGGTCAGCAGAACCAGGGCGCTCGAGGAGACTGCCTCCGCGACGGATCGCGCTGGCAGTGCCCCCGCGACCACCAGGTCCTTGGCGCGACTCTCGGTCCGGTTCCACACCGTAACGTCGCGTCCACTTCGGAGTAGTCGATGCACCACGGCGCTGCCGATGGCGCCCGTGCCGAGGATCGCGACTCTGGGTGTCGGCCTGTTGACTCCCGTCATGGCACGATCCTCAAACATGAACCTTACTTGATGTCAATCGTCTCGGTGGACCGTGGCGCGAAGAAGCGGATGATGTCGTCGGCCGCGGTGGGCGAGAGCATCATCGCCTGGACTCGTGCGGACATTTCCGCGATCGGGTGAATTCTGGCGAACATCGTCTCCTCGTACCTCCGGATCGCCAGGTTCGGGTCGGCGGGGTTGGCGGCAAGTTCCGAGGCGAGTTCGGCGGCGTCGAGCATCGCCTGGTTGGCACCCTCGCCGACCGGCGGCATGAGGTGCGCGGCGTCGCCGATGAGGGTGATTCCCGGCCGGTTGGCCCAGCGGGTACCGACGGGCATCGCTTCGATCCGGCGAGGCGTCGGCGCGCTGTCGCCGGCTTCGATGAGTGCGGTGAGGCGTGAGTCCCAGCCTTCGAAGATGTCCAGCAGAGCACGCTTGCTCCGGTACGTGTCGAGGTCGCGATCTTCCGCGCGCAGCGAGACGCCGACTCGGATGGTGCCGTCGCCGAGGCGTTGCGCCGCAAGGATCTGGTTCATGCCGACGCACCACAGGTTGCCGGGACCAACCAGCTCGGCGAGGTCCGGGTGGCGCCGGTCGGCGTCGCTGACGGTCAGCTCCACCAGGGTGGCCACGTAGCAGGGTCTCGCATCGGTCAGCAGCGACCGGACGACCGAGCGGGCGCCGTCGGCGCCGACGAGAATGTCGCAGTCGGTTCGGTGACCGCCATGGAACGTCAGCCCGAAGCCCCCGTGAGGTCGTGGCGTCGCCGCGACGAGCCGGTGCTGCCACGCAACCGCGTCGGCCGGGAGCGAATCGAGCAGAAGATCACGCAGTCTTCTCCGATCGATTTCAGGACGTCCGGAGAATGACCCGGGTTGTGGTTTGTGGTGCACCAGGGTGCGTGCGGCCGGGTCGAGGATGCGGTGTTCCTCGCCCTCCGGCCGCGCCTCGGACCGGAACCGGCCGGTGAGACCCGCCTCGGCCAGGGCCTGTTGCCCGGACTCCGGGTGCAGGTCGAGCATCCCGCCCTGCGGTCGCGCGGATCGGCCCGCCTCGCGTTCGTACACCACCGCGTCGATGCCGTGCCGGTCCAGGATTCGGGCCAGCGTCAGGCCGCCGAGGCCACCACCGGCGATCGCGATTCGCATCATCATCTCCGTTACCGTACGCTGTACCTTATGGATACGCCGTACGGTAGCGCACCGCCGCCCGTCTGGGAACGGCCCGAGCCTCGACCCCGGGCGGCGCCCGTGCCACTGAGCCGCGCGAAGATCGCCGCCACGGCGATCCGGCTCGCCGACGAACACGGTCTCGACGGGCTGTCGGTACGCAAGATCGCCAAAGAACTCGGCGTCGGCCCGATGCGGCTCTACGACTTCGTGATCAACAGATCAGAGCTGCTCGACCTGATGGTGGACGCCGTCTATGCCCAGATCGCCGAGGCCGGCCAGCGCTCCGAGTGGCGCGCCACGGTACTGGCCATCGCTCACCGGACCCGCGAGGCCGCCCTTGATCATGAATGGTTCTCCGACCTGCTCGGCGGAAGGCCACACCTGGGACCGCACGCGCTCGCCGTAGGTGAATCGACCGCGGCGGCGCTCAGCCGGGCCCCCGGGGTGCGCGGCATCGACGACCTCCAGCGGGCCGTGGGCGCCCTCAACGCATTCATCATCGGAGCGCTCCGCCGAGAGGTCACCGAGCGCCGCACCGCCCGTTCCACCGGCACCGACGTGACCGCCTGGCAGGCCGCCCTCGGGCCCTACCTGACACGCATGCTCGAGACAGGCCGCTACCCCACCGTCGCGCGGCTCGTCATCGACGGCGCTCACCTCGACGCCGAGGAGACCTTCCACCACAACCTGATCACCATCCTGGACGGCATCACCAACCACCCTCGCCCGTGACCTCGCCGCGCGGCCTGGGATCGCACCGAGGTGGTCGGTGCGTCAAACGATCCGGTAGCCGACTCCCGGTGTCGTGGCGATGACTGCCGGATCGCCGAGCTTGCGCCGTAACCGGCCCACGGTCACGGTGACGGTATTGGTGAACGGGTCGGCATTCTCGTCCCAGACCTGCTCGAGCAGGGACTCGGTACTCAGGAAACCCGGGCTGGCCCGTAACAGCGCGTGGAGTACGGCGAACTCCTTGACCGAGAGGTTGAGCTGCCGTCCGTCGCGGACGGCGGTCCGGCGTACCGGATCCAGCACGATACCGGCCGCATGCAGTATCCGGGGCCGCGCGTCCGGCTTGCGGCGTGCGAGGGCCTGGATCCGCAGGATCAGCTCGGGGAAGTGGAAGGGCTTGCCGAGATAGTCGTCCGCGCCGAGGGTCAGCCCGCTGACCCGGTCACCGGGCGCACCCGCTGCGGTCAGCATCAGTACCATCGGCCGGTCGGCCCGCTCGGTGATCATCTGGCACAGCGTGTCGCCGTGCAGGCCGGGCAGGTCCCGGTCCAGGACCACCACGTCGTGCGCGGTGAGGTCGAGCTTGGCGCCGGCGGTCAGCCCGTCGTACGCGATGTCGACGGCCATCCCCTGGTCGCGTAGCCCCTCTGCGACGACCTCGGCGAGAGCGTGGTCGTCCTCGACGACGAGGATCCTCATGCCGGCACCGGCACCTTCGGGACCGGAAGTGTGATCGAGACGCGCAGGCCGCCCTCCGGCAGGGCGAGCAGGACGAGCCGGCCGCCGTGGGCGGCGGCGACGGCGGCCACAATGGATAGTCCGAGTCCCGAGGAGCCGGTACGCTCGCCGCCGAGCCGCGCGAAGGGTTGCGCCAGCCGGTCGACCTCCCGCTGGTCGAGGACTCGACCGCCGGTCTCCACGACCAGCACCGTCTCCTCCCCGCCCGCCGATCCGGTGATTCCGATCCATCCGCCCGGCTCGTTGTGTGTCACCGCGTTGTCGACGACGTTGCCCACCATTCGCGCCAGCAGCGCCGGGCTGCCGTGGGTCTTCGTTGCCGGTGGTACGTCCACCGTTACGCTCAGCCGCTTCGTCCGCACGTCGGCGGTCCTCTCCCGCAGGGCCGTGTCGATGAGGTCACCGAGGTCGACCATGGTGGCGTCGGCCAGCCTGCCGTGCTGTGCCCGGGCCAGCACGAGGAACCCGTCGAGCAGGTGATCGACCCGATCCAGTTGGGTGCGCACCCGGTCCGCCAGCGCCACCGTCGAGGGCGCCGGGTGGGGCTTGGCGACGGCGACGTCCAGCGACGCCCGCATCGTCGCCAGCGGGGTACGTAGCTCATGGGAGGCGTTGGCGACGAAGCGGCGCTGTGCGGCGAACGCGGTCTCGAGTCGTTCGAGCAGCTCGTCGATGGTGTCCGCGAGATCCTTCACCTCGTCAGCCGGGCCGGTGACGGCGAGCCGGCGGTCCAGGCTGTCGGCCGAGACGCGCCGGGTGGTGTTGGTGATGAGCCGCAGCGGTCGCAGTACGCGCCGGGCCAGCACCCGACCGAGCACGAGCGACACGACCGCCATCACGATCAGCGCCACCAGCGAGCCGGCCAGCAGTTGGCGGGCCTGCTGGGTGTGCACGGTGGCCAACTGGTCCTCCAACTGCCGGATACGCTGCTGCGCGGCGGTCGGGCCGCTGCCCCCGGCGGGGGGATTTCCGGCCGGGGCGACGTTGCTGACGCTGCCGCCGGAGAGCAGAAAGGTCAGGCCCAGCAGCCCGATGCCGGAGACGAGGAACACCGCCGCATAGAGGAGCGTGAACCTTGCCTGCACGGTACCGCTGGCCAGCCTGATCATGCCTCCAGCATGCCGCGGGGGACCTAACACCGGCGTGACAGAACCGGTTCGGCCGGCGTTATGGGCCGGTGCGTAGAACCGACGGCATGTCGACCATCGAACTCCTCCGGCGGGAATGGGCCGCGTTCCGCCGTCCGGGCCGCCTGATCGCGCTGGGCGCCGCGGCGCTCGCGGTCATCGGGCTGGGCCTGCTCTACGCCTCAGGCAACCGGGCGTCCTGCCCCGGGTCGTGCCCGGCCGTTCCCGTGGCCGGCGACGGCGCCACCGTCAGCGACAGGTTCTGGTTCCTGCACCGCGATCTCGGCCGCGAGGGCAGCATCACGGTCCGGATGACCGGGATGACCGGGACGATCACGTATCCTCCGCCGGACCATGACCAGATCGTTCCCGGGCTGGTGCCCTGGGCGAAGGCCGGGATCATCGTCAAGGACGGCGTACGGCAGGGCTCCCGGTACGCGGCACTGATGATGACCGGCAGCCACGGAGTACGGTTCCAGTACGACTATCGACACGACGTCGTCGGCAGCGCGGGCGGCTCGGCGCGGTACCCGCGCTGGCTGCGCCTGACCCGCTCGGGCGACACCATCACCGGTTCGGAGTCGGCCGACGGCAGGCAGTGGCACACCGTCGCAGCGGCGAAGCTCGACGGGCTGCCGGACGTCGTGCGGGTCGGCCTCTTCGCCACCTCCCCCGGTGACCTCACGCTCCGGAAGGTCGGCCTCGGCGGTGCGACCGAGGAGGTCCGGTTCACCCAGGCCGTCGGCGTCTTCGACAACGTCGCCGTCGAGGGCAGCACCGGCGGGTGGCAGAGCGACCCGGTGGGCGAGATGAACCACACCGACTGGGAGAAACACCACAACGCGTCGGGGGCCGTCGAGAGGAACGGTGTCGTCACGGTCAGCGGCACCGGTGACATCGGGCCGATCGGTGAGGAGGGCGCGCGTAGCGTCGAGAAGACCCTGCCCGGCCTGACGGTGGCGCTGATCATCATGCTCATAGTCGCGGTTCGCTACGGCGTCCGCACAGTTCGTGAGGGAGCCTCCCGGCAGGTGATCACCGCCCGCGCGGCTGTCGTCGGGGCGGCCACCTTCGTCACCGGTCTGGTCGCCGTCGGCATCGTCGTCCCGCTTGCCCTCTCGATCCTGAGGGGCAACGGCATCCCGGTGCAACCGATACCGATACTCACCGGCGCCCGGGTGATCGTCGGCGTCGCGGCGGTGCTCGCCCTCTGCGCCGTCCTCGGGTACGGGTTCGGCGTGTGGCTGCGCCGCGGCGCGCTGGCGATCCTCGTCGGGCTCTCGCTCGTCGCCCTGCCCTACGCATTCACGGCGTTTCCGCTACTGCCCGACACCGTCTCCGAGTGGCTGCTGCGACTCACTCCGGCCGCCGGATTCGCCGTTCAGCAGACGATGGAGGAGTATCCGCAGGTCATCGCGCACTACGCGCCGTCGGCCGGGTACTTCCCACTCCCCTGGTGGGCCGGGTTCGCCGTGCTCTGCGCGTACCTGACGATCGTGATCCGGATGGCCGTCGGCCGCGGGTCCGCCGGGCACGCCGACTGGCGGTAGGTGACGGTGCGGGGCGGCCGCCCCGCACCGCCGCAGACTACGAGAACGTGGATCATGTCGACGAGCGGATGTCGGGGTGTGGCGACCCGCGCGCAACCGAGTGGCCCGCCTGCCCGGGGGCGGCGGGGACGACGGAAGATCCCGCCTCTATGCTGGCCCGATGGCGTCGGTCAAGCAGATCCAGATCACCTTCGACTGCGCAGAACCTGAGCGCGTCGCTCGTTTCTGGTGCGAGGTGTTGGGGTACGTCGTTCCGCCGCCGCCGGAGGAATTCGCTTCGTGGGACGACTTCAATCGATCACTGCCGCCTGAGCGTCAGGGTTCGGCCTTCGCCTGCATCGACCCGTCGGGCGTGGGCCCGCGCCTGTACTTCCAGCGTGTCCCCGAAGGCAAGGTCGTCAAGAATCGGGTGCATCTCGACGTCCGGGTCGGTACCGGGCTCGTCGGTGCAGAGCGGGTGGCCGCCCTGGAGGCCGAATGCGCACGACTGGTCGCGCTCGGCGCGACACGGGTGCGACTGCTGCCTGCCGATGACGACAACGAGTCGTGCCTCGTGATGCAGGACATCGAGGGCAACGAGTTCTGTCTCGACTGAGTGGCCGCGAACCTGGCAGCCCCGCGCGGTCCCGTGGGTCAGTTCGCGGTGACACAGAACTCGTTGCCGTCGGGATCGGCCAGCATGACGGCGCCGTCCTCCCCGGTCTCCAGCTCAGTAGCCCCGAGCGAGACCAGTCGGTCGACCTCCGCCTGCTGGTCGCCGTCGATCGGGGCGAGGCCGAAGCGCTGCCGATTCCGCCCCTGTCTCGGAGTCACGGGCGGCCCTCCCCACGCGACCTTGGTGCCGCCGCGCGGTGACTGGATTGCGGTCTCCTGGTCCTGATCCCAGACCAGCGGCCAGCCCAGCGCCTCGCTCCAGAAGAGGCCGACCTCCCGGGTACCGTCGCAGGTCAGCTCCCCGAGAAAGCCGCACCCGGCGAGGAAGGCGTTGCCCGGCTCGACCACGCAGAACTCGTTGCCTTCGGGGTCGGCGAGGACTATGTGCCCCTCTTCGGGCCGCTGCCCGACGTCGAGGTGACCGGCACCCAGTTCCAGAGCCCTGGTCACCGTGTGTTGCTGATCGGCCAGGCTTCCGCTGGTCAGGTGGAAGTGCATGGGGTTTGGCCCCGCCTTCTCCGCGCGGCTCGGGACGAACCGGAGGCCGGGCTGGGTGTCCGTGCCGGGTGCGACCACGCCATCGGCGTCCTTCACCATCTCGCGGCCGAGCATGCCAGCCCAGAACTGCGCCAGGCGAGCCGGGTCGTGTGCATCGAGGGTGACCGTCAGCAGTCGCGGAAGCATCACCGCACAGTAGACACGGACCAGCGCGCCGACAAGGCCTGGCCAGTCGCGCCACCGCCGCTCATTACATCAGCAACTTAATAAGTTTGTGATACGTTGACGTCGTGCCGGAGCTGAGCATCACCGAGCTGACCTCCACGCTGGAGGACTTCAACCGCATCTTCATCCGCCTACCGACGGTGCATCGGCTGAGCTTCACGATGCTGTCCGTGCTGCACACACTGCGGTACGGCGGGCCCAAGCGGCTCACCGAACTGACCGCCAGCGAACAGGTCACCCAGCCCGCGATCACCCAGACCGTGACGAAGCTGGAGAACGACGGCCTGGTGAAGCGCGAACCCGACCCCACGGACGGCCGAGCGGTGCTCGTGCACATCACCGACGACGGGGCGGCGATCGTGGACAGCAGACGAGCGAGCCGGGTGCGGCATCTGACCGAACTGGCCGGCCAACTCACGGCGGAGGAACGTGCGGCCATCGCGGCGGCCCTGCCGGCCCTGGCGCGGCTGCGCGACATCGACCGGCAGCGGGACGGCGGCGGCACGGCCCCCGACCGCGACGGCAGCACGAGGAGGCGAGGATGAGCGACCCCTTCCCACTACAGCCCCAGCCGATCCACGTACCCGACGAGGTGCTCGCCGACCTGCGGCGCCGGCTCGACCTGACCCGGTGGCCGGACGACCCGGCGAACGAGGACTGGCATTACGGCGTCAACCGCGATTACCTGCGGGAACTCGTCGACTACTGGCGTGACGGGTACGACTGGCGCAAGGCCGAGGCCGCGATCAACGCGTACCAGCACTACCGGGTCGAGGTCGACGGCGTGCCCGTGCACTTCATGCGCCGACCCGGAGTCGGCCCGAACCCGACCCCGTTGATCCTCTCGCACGGTTGGCCGTGGACGTTCTGGCACTGGTCGAAGGTGGTCGATCCGCTGGCCGACCCCGGGGCGTACGGAGGCGACCCGGCCGAGGCGTTCGACGTGATCGTCCCGTCGCTGCCCGGGTTCGGCTTCTCCGGCAGTCGGCCGGACATGAACTTCTGGAAGATCGCCGACCTCTGGCACACCCTGATGACCCGGACGCTCGGCCACCGGAGGTACGCGGCGGCCGGGTGCGACGTCGGAGCGCTGGTCACCGGGCATCTCGGACACCGGTACGCGGCCGAGCTGTACGGCATCCACATCGGGTCGGGCCAGAAACTCACCATGTTCAACGGCGACCGGGCCTGGGATCTCAGCGGTGGGCAGCCGATCCCGGCCGGGCTGCCGGCCGAGGTGCACGCCCGAATCGTCGCGCTGGACAGGCGCTTCGCCGTGCACCTGGCCGCGCACGTGCTCGCCCCCAGCACCCTCGGCTACGGACTGTCCGACTCACCCGCCGGGATGCTCGCCTGGATCCTGGAACGCTGGGTGAAGTGGAGCGACAACGGCGGCGACATCGAATCGGTCTTCAGCAGGGACGAGCTGCTCACCCACGCCATGATCTTCTGGACGACCGGCTCGATCTCGACCTCGATCCGCACCTACGCCAACAACAACCGCTACCCCTGGACACCGTCCCACGATCGGTGGCCGGTGGTCGAAGCGCCCACCGGAATCACCTTCGTCGGCTATGAGAACCCGCCCGGCGTGACCACCGAGCAGCGGGTCGAGCACTTCCTCCGCAGCGACCGCGCCGGCTGGTACAACCATGTCAACCTGACCACACACGACCACGGCGGCCACTTCATCCCCTGGGAGATTCCCGACGCGTGGGTGGCCGACCTGCGCCGCACCTTCGCGACAGTACGCAGGAGGCGGTCGGGATAAGTTCGACGGCCCGGCGGCGAGGCCGGTCGCGTCGCCGGACCGTCGGCGACGCGGGCCGCTGGCCGACGACGGGTGCGCCCGGTCGCCCCTCGAAAATGCTCTTGCGGGCCGGACCTGCTGCCGTGAAAATCGCGTGCTGTGTCGATCGTAGGCATGGAGGCCGAGGTCCGGCCCAACACCGTCGTCATCGTCATCGATGTCATCCGTGCCTTCACGACCGCCGCGATTGCCTTCGAGCGTGGCGCGACGGAGATAGTCTGCGTGCCGTCGGCCGAGGTGGGCCGAGATCTCCGGCGACTGCACCCGGATCGCCTGCTCGTCGGCGAGCTGAAGGGGCTCAAGCCAGCGGACTTCGACTTCGGGAACTCGCCGTTCGAGATGTCGATGGCGCAGATGGACGGCCGACGGCTGATTCAGACGACGTCGAACGGTACGCGCGGACTCGTCCGGTATCGGGACCCGGCGGTGCTGCTCGCGGTGTCGGCACTCAACGTCGGCGCCACCGCTCGGTGGATCGGGACGAACCACGCCGAGACTCCGTACACTCTCGTCTGCACCGGGCAGACCGCTGAGGACCGGGCCTGTGCGAGATATCTGGACGACCTCCTCCAGGGGGCGAAGCCGAGGCCGACGGACCTGGTCGCGGGCATCATGGAGGGCGCCGCCGAGCATGCCCGTGCGTACGCACGGCAACCCGCGCCCGAACGGGTTGATCTCTCCCAGGATCTTCCCTTCTGCTGTGACGTCGACCGGTCCCCGTTCGCCATGGTGGGCGAGGCCCGCCAGGGCCACGTCGCGCTGGCGAGGGTGGCCTGCTGAAGGCGCATCCTGGCCCGCCGATATCCGGCCAAGAGGGCTAGGTGCCTCATCGGCACACTCTCCCGCCGGGAACAGCGCGTCGGCGGATACCACTGCATATTCCGGCTTACGCCCGTACTTGGGTTTGGCGCTGCCACGCCGCGACTGCCGGGGAACCGACAGCGGACGGGCGGGATCGCAGACTCCGGAGCACACATCGCACCATCCTGATCGGAGGTAAGATGCGACTCCGTCCCCGCATCATGGGGTGGGGGTGGCGGGCACGCTCGCCGGCAACCTCCAGGTGACGGCGGTGCAGCCGAACGCGGGACCGCGCCGCTGCAAGGTCGCGCGCTGGGGCGCCAGCGGCGTCGACATCATCGCGTACGTCGCCTGCTTCGACCAGGGTGGAGCGCCGGTGAACAGCGAGTTCACCCTGTCGTACCACCGTGAGCGGGCCGTCTACGGCTCGTTCGGGCCGCCGAAGTACACCGGGTATTTCTTCTCGGCCGGCGCTGGCCAGACCAACTGGAACTATCCGGCCGGCGGATTCGGGTTCAACTCGTCCGCCCCCCGCCGAGGTCGACACGCTCTGTTTCGACAACACGGGCAGCCCGGCGCCGCACGACTTCCTCGGCACCTTCACCTCCCGGGAGTAGTGCCTGCCGTGCGACGACCGGATCACCGTCGGGGGCGCAACTGCGCCAGGATCGACGAGTCGGTGATCCGCGCGTCGTCGGCGAGCAGGAACGCCTTGCTGAGGATCAGGCCGAGACGCTCCTCCTCGAAGGGCAGGTAGAGGTCGCCGGGCGTATTCCGCCGCTCCGGCACGATGCAGAGGTAGGAGTCGTCCGGCTCCATCAGGATGTTCGCGCTACCCAGATGGATCTTGTATGTCCGCAGTTGGCCCCGGACGACGAGATAGCGCTCGGTGAGCGTGCACCGGTCGGCGATCCTCGTCCGGGGCAGGATCCCGGCCAGCGCCTCGCGGCGGACCCGGGCGCTGCTGCTCAGGTCCCGCCTGCTCTCGTCCCGCCAGTAGTCGAGGTATCGCGTGTGGCCGTCCGTCCAGTACGGGTCGGCGGCGATCGAGGTGACCGCGACGAAGAAATCCACGTCACGCATCGCCTCGCTGAACAGCTCCACCGGCACCTCGGTCAGCGGCCTCGGTCGCCAGGCACCCTCGCCGATCCGCTCGAACCACACCCGGCCGGTACCGGCACACTCCACCCCCTCCTCGCCGAGATAGTCGGTGTGCAGCCCGACCCGCCACGTCCCGCCGGCGAGCACCCGGTGTGCCACCGCACTGTCCCCGCCGTCCCACGGTCCGAGCATCCCGGTCGTCCAGCCCCGCCCCTTCAGCAACGCGTAGAGCTGCCGGTAGTGCACGATGTGCGCGGCGAACCGCAGCGAGTGGTCGCCGGTCTCCTCCTCGGCCGGAGTCAGCAGGTACACCTCGCGGAACGCCTGCCGGAGCGGCTGCCGCAACCGTCGCGTGGTCAGCAGGTCCCGCCAGGCCCGGACCTCGTCGACCCCGGCCCGGACCGGATGCCACAACCGGATCGGCGCCGCCGGGTCCGGCGGAGGCAGTGCCGCACCCGCGACGTCCCGGAACAGCTCAGCGGACCCGTCCGGATCCCCCGCCCGCCAGCCGTCGTCGGGCAGCCCGGCCCGCCACCGTCCGGACGCGTCCGGGAACTCCCAGATCAGCCGCCTCGCCACCGACCAGCCGAGCCCGTTGCCCGCCAGCCCCTCGCGCCAGTGCCGGTACGGCTGCGCCGAGGCCGCCGGTAGCCCCGCCTCCAGGGTGCGGGCCAGCGCCGCGAGCTGCTCCCTGGCCTGCTTGACCCGGGCACGCAGCTCCTTGAGCCGCTCCGGATGGTCGCGCCGCACCGGCGCCGGCACGGTCGCCGAGAGCGTGCCGTCGGCGCGGCGCCAGCGCAGCAGCACCTCCTCCGACGTGGTCAGCACGGCCTGGTGGTCACCGACCGGGACGACACATCCGCCGTCGGCGTCGAAGCCGAGGTCGGGCAGCCGGAGCACGGCGTCGGGCCGCTCCGCGAGCCCGCGCTCGACCCGCTTGAGCATCCGGTCGAGCTGCTTCGGCACGCCCTTGTGCCGGACCACTCCCCGGGCGGCGATCAGCGCCGCCAGCGCCTCCGGGGTGGGGAACTCACCGGCGGCCCGGGCCACCTCGTAGAGCAGCGCCTGCGACGGCAGGGTGTTGGCACCGGTCGGGGCGACCGCGACGCCGAGCAGCAACCGGCGGAGCAGGTCCGGCAGCCACGCCTCGTCGCGGAGCAGCGCGATCCGGGTGGCCCGGCCCAGCGCCTCGACCTCGTCCCTGCCGAACGCCCGATCGGCCGCGTACGGCAACTCGCCGGCCTGGATCGCCGCCACCCGGGCGTGCGCGGCCTCCAGCGCCCGCCGGGCGAAGGCGGCGTACTCGTCGATGGCGGCGAGTCGCTGCCAGGCGTCGGGAAGCTGCGGCGGGCACAGGTAGGACTGGTTCGGACCGACCTCGGCGAGGAGGAGTTGGGCGGTCGTCCCGAGCTTCACCAGCAGCTCGAACTCGTCCCGGGCGAACGAGTGCAGCGACCAGGCGAAGAGTTTGGAGAGCACCGGCCGGGTGAGCCCGCCGGCCAGCCCGGCGAGGGCGGCGACCGCGTACGGCTCGGCGACCCGGCCGTACCCGAGCGCGCCCCGGGCGATGGCACCGGCGGAGCGCCTCGCGGACACCGGCCACGGGCCGTCGCAGCGGAGCAGGGCGGCGGTGGCCAGCCTCGGATTGGCCGCGTACGGTTCGGCTGCGGCCCGTTCCGCGTGCGCCGCCAGCAGTGCGGCGCACGACTCCGGAGTGAACGTCGGCTGCCGCTCCCGGAGCGCCTGCTCCACCGCCCACCGCACCGCCCAGCCGGGATGCTGGACCCCGTTCACCGGGCGCGGCAGGTTGCGGGCGGCCACCAGCAGTACGCCGAACTCCCGGTCGCCGACCCGGGACAGCTCCACCGGCTGCTGCCTGGCGGCCTGCTCCGCCTCCCGCTCCCGCTCCGGGTCGGTCAGCTGGCGTAGCAATCCGGCCGCGTACGGCGACAGCGGCACCGACATCACCGTCTCGGACTCCACACTGGACATCACGCACCGGCCAGCGGTACGACTCGCGCCATCATGGCGCCGCAGTCTAGGGCGGACCTCCGACCGTTATGGGTCCTCGCGGCTACGGGCCCTCACCGCAACCAGCCCTCGCCGGGTCCTCCCCCGCTACGGGTTTCCGCCGGCGGCCGCGCTCAGGGCGCGCGGTCCGAGGAACAGGCCGCCGCTCGCGTCGATGACCTGGCCGGTGATCCAGCGCGCGGCGTCGGAGGCGAGGAACGCGACCACCTCGGCGACGTCGTCGGCCCCGCCCAGCCGGTCGAGTGCCGTCATCCCGGCGACGAGTTCGGTCAGACCCGGCGTCTCGAAGACCGATCCGTTGGTCGGCGTCCGGGTGGCGCCCGGGGCGACGGCGTTGACCGTGATCCCTCGGGTCCCGAGCTGGTTGGCCAGGGTCATGCTCATCGTCTCGACCGCGCCCTTCGTCATGGCGAAGGAGGTCTGGGTGGGGTTGGCCATCCGGGTTGCCACGGACGAGATCGTGATGATGCGGCCACCGTCGGGCAGCAGCGGCAGCGCGCGCTGGATGATGAAGTACGGCGCCCGCACGTTGACCGCGAAGAGGTGGTCGAAGCCGCTCCGCGTCGTGGCCCCGAGCGGGCCGGCGGGCGCGGCCGCCGCGTTGTTGACCAGGATGTCGAGCGGCCGGCCGTCAAGCCCGGCCTCGACTCCCGCGAAGAGCGTCTCGACGTCGTCGTCCACGCCCAGCTCCGCGCGGACAGCGAGGGCGGTGCCACCGGTACGTCGGATCTCGTCGACAGTCGTCGTCGCGCCCGCCCGGTCCGTGCCGAAGTGCACGATGACCATGGCACCCCTCGCCGCCAGCCGGAGGGCGATGGCCCGGCCGATGCCACGCGACGCTCCGGTCACCAGGGCGGTTCTACCGGTCAGGTCGTCCATGGTTACCCACCTCTTAATGTTAGTTACTACCGAACTGTTAGTGACTACCAGTGCGGTAGTGTCTACCACATGCCCGACCAGTCCTCAACACTGCGAGCGCAGCGGCGAGCGGAGACGCAGCGGACCATCCAGGCGCACGCGGTACGGCTGTTCACCGAGCGCGGGTACGACGCCACGACCGTCACTGACGTCGCCGAAGCCGCCGGTGTCTCCGCGATGACCGTGTACCGGCACTTCCCCACCAAGGAGGACCTGGTCCTGGTCGACCAGTACGGCCCGCTCATCGCCGAGCGGATCGCCGTGTCTCCGGCCGCGCAACCGTTGGCTCGCCGCATCGGCAGCGCGCTGATCGACGCGGCCACGGCGTTGACCGGCAGCCGCCGCGGAGACGACCTCACCGCGAACGAGCAGTTCCTGCTGGCCCGTCTCCAGCTGATGATCTCGACGCCGGCCTTGCGGGCCAGGCACCTGGACAACCACTACGCCCTCCAGCAGGCCATCGTCGACGCGCTCACGGACCCCGCCGCCGACCCGGAGACGGCGT
Source organism: Plantactinospora veratri (assembly GCF_036421995.1). Lineage (NCBI taxonomy): Bacteria > Bacillati > Actinomycetota > Actinomycetes > Micromonosporales > Micromonosporaceae > Plantactinospora > Plantactinospora veratri. Next base: position 128,472 of record NZ_JAZGQL010000010.1, on the reverse strand, counting down.
TCCACACCCAGGCGGCGGCCAGCGCCTGTCTGGCCGCCATGCACACCGCCCTGGTGCGCTGGGCGCAGGACGACGGACGGAGCGAGCTGCCCCACCTGATCGCCAAGGCGCTCGGCGCCGCCTTCGGCGACGACGCCGTCGACACCTGCCCCGTACCCCGGGGATAAGAACTCCTAACAGAATGATGTTGGGCGTATCCGATGGACGTGAGGATCGTTCTGTCTAAATGTGAGGAGGGTGAGCAGCCGCCGTGGATCGTCTCGGACGAGTTGTGGGCCGAGATCGAACCGCTGCTGCCGGCCCGACCACCCAGACGGACCCGGTTCCCCGGCCGGAAACCCTTGGACGACCGCAAGGTCTTGTGCGGGATCACGTTCGTGCTCTACACCGCGATCCCGTGGGAGTACCTACCCCAGGAACTCGGGTTCGGGTCGGGGATGACCTGCTGGCGCAGATTGCGAGACTGGAACGACGCCGGCGTGTGGCAACGACTCCACGAAGTGCTCCTGGCCAGGCTCAGAGCCGCCGGCCAGCTGGACCTGTCCCGGGCGGTGATCGACGGCTCCACATACGAGCCCTCAAAGGCGGCCCAAAACCGGGCCGAGCCCGGTCGACCGCCGCAAGCCAGGCTCGAAACACCACGTCATCACCGACCCGGGCGGCATCCCCCTCGCCGCGAGCCTGACCGGCGGCAACCGCCACGACGTCACCCAACTGATCCCCCTGGTCGAGGCGATCCCACCCATCAAGGGCGTCCGCGGCCGGCCCCGGCAACGACCCGACAGGCTGTACGCCGACCGCGGCTACGACTTCGACACCTACCGCCGGGAACTACGAGCCAGAGGCATCACCCCGGTCATCGCCCGACGCGGGACCGGCCACGGCTCCGGACTCGGCGCCCGACGCTGCGTCGTCGAACAGACCATCGCCCTGCTGCACTGGTTCCGACGGCTACGCATCCGCTGGGAAATCCGCGACGACATCCACGAAGCCTTCCTCACCCTCGCCTGCGCCATCATCTGCTGGCGCCGACTCCAACACTCAAAGAGTTAGGAGTTTTTCGTAGAGACTGGACATGCTCTGAATGTCCAGCGCCTTGGCGGTGGGTTAGCCGATCGCGGCGTCACCCGGGCGCCTGGGGGCTGGTGCGGCGTACCTGACCTCGATGTCGGACAAGGATCCCTCCGGCTGACTCGTCTATTTCGCTGGCTTCACGAGCGGACGGAGGGCAGCGTGGAAGGCGTCTACGTCGATGCCCCTGAGTATGCCGTCGCCTGGCCGGTACACGACGAGGCTCGGGCAGCTGTCCTGATCGTTCAGCGTACCTGGGAAAGAGAAGCTCGCGACCTGCCGTCCCGTAGCGGCTTCCCGCACCGACACGTGGTACGTCGCCTCGTAGAGCGCGAAGTTCACCGCCCTGGTCTCGAACTGGCAGGTCACCTGCCGGCCGGTCGGAGCACCCGGGGTGGCGGTCAGGCAGGCGACGAGCTGGACCCGGGAGCGGTCGAGCGTGCCGTACGCCTCGCCCCGGACCCATGGCTGCCATTCCGAAGGGATGAAGAATTTGCCACCGTGCCGCTCCTCATCCCTACCGACCTGCACCAGGGTGATCCAGTGTGGACCCTTTCCGGCGTACCGCTTGCCTTTGGGGTTGTAGGCGTATCTTTCCGGTTTCTCGCAGGCCAGTTCGTCGGCGGCCGCCTGGATCGGCCACGACGGCGTTGGCATCGGTGGTAGGGCGGATGGCGTCGGGCCGTTCGGGCGGTTGCTCGGCCAGGCGCAGGGACCGTGGAACGCCAGCGAGATCGTGCCCAGGACGTCCACGTCCAGCCGGACGCTTATCCCGTCAGCGGATCGGGCGCTCAGCGAACCGGCGCCGGTGGGCTCCGCCGAGGCGGTGGCGCTGGGCTCCGCGCTGTTGGAGAGCTCGGTGAACCCGTTCTTGCCGAGCCAGGTCTTTACCGCCTCGACGTACTTCGACTCGTCCTCGCTGGCGACGTTGATGTCGTAGTCGCGTGCCGGCACCACGCCCCAGTCCGGTCCCTTGACCGGCAGGTCCGCGCAGGTCGCTGGCTGCGGTGCCGATTGCGCCACCTCCCACTTGGGCGGGAAGGTAAAGGTTGGATCCAGGACCTCGTCCTGGATCCGCTCGGCGTAGACGCCGATCCGCTCCGCCATCTCCGACTCGGAGACAGTTGGGGCGGGCAGCCCCGCGTCGTCGGACCGCTTGGGCTCGCCATCGGTGCAAGCCGTCAGCGTCAGCAGGCAGCAAACAACGAGCAGCGACCGGACGCTCGTCCAATACCTCATTGCCACACCGTCCCCACAACGACATACTCACCCATCGAAGGCTGGCGATGGCGGCCCTCGCTGGCCCATGACTCCGACAGTAGCGTCGGAACTCGGGACCGGTCCCGCAGCACGGCCGGACCGACCGGTTCACCTACCAACTCGTCCGCGAGGAGGGCCGCAGCAGCGCCACCGTCTACATCACCTTCCCACCCGAGACCACAGACTGAGGCTGCTGACTCACGTCAAGCGTGGGCCACCGCCGATCCTTGCCTCGGTCACGCTGCTCCTGCGCGGATCGCACCAGTAGTGCCGGAGGAGGAATCGACCGGCGGCGGTCACGTAGGCGGTGCGATATCGAGGTTTGCTCTAAAAACTCCTAACTCTTTGAGTGTTGGAGTCGGCGCCAGCAGATGATGGCGCAGGCGAGGGTGAGGAAGGCTTCGTGGATGTCGTCGCGGATCTCCCAGCGGATGCGCAGTCGGCGGAACCAGTGCAGCAGGGCGATGGTCTGCTCCACGACCCAGCGTCGGGTGCCGAGCCCAGAGCCGTGCGGGACGCCGCGTCGGGCGATGACAGGTGTGATGCCGCGGGTCCGTAGCTCGCGGCGGTACTTGTCGAAGTCGTAGCCGCGATCTGCATAGATCCGGTCGGGTCGTTGCCGTGGTCTGCCTCGGATGCCCTTGATCCGGGGGACCTTGTCGACCAAGGGCATGAGCTGGGTGACGTCGTGGCGGTTGCCGCCGGTCAGGCTCACGGCGAGGGGGATGCCGCCCGCGTCGGTGATGACGTGGTGTTTCGAGCCTGGCTTGCGGCGATCGACCGGGCTCGGCCCGGTTTTGGGCCGCCCTTGAGCGCCCGGACGTGGGAGCCGTCGATCACCGCCCGGGACATGTCCAACTGCCCGGCGGCCCGCAGTCTGCCGAGCAGGACCTCATGCAGTCGTTGCCACACACCGGCGTCGTTCCAGTCCCGCAACCTGCGCCAGCACGTCATTCCCGACCCGAACCCGAGTTCCTGGGGTAGGTACTCCCACGGGATCGCGGTGTAGAGCACGAACAGGATCCCGCACAGCACCTTGCGGTCATCGAGAGGCTTATGGCCCGGAAACCGATGCCGCCTGGGCGGACGGGGAGGCAGCAGCGGTGCGATCTCGGCCCACAACTCGTCCGACACGATCCACGGCGGCTGCTCACCCCTCCTCACATCCAGACAGAACGATCCTCACGTCCCGAGGACACGCCCAACATCATTTCGTTAGAAGTTCTAACGGAAGCCCGGGATAACGGACGCCCGAAACAACGGACGTCGAGGCAGTGGACGGCCGAGGCTCAGACGCGGCTGGTGGTCCAGACGGCCGAACAACGGACGCCTGAGGTAGCGGATGCCCGGGGAGAGCGGATGCCCGGGAGAGCCGGCGGCAACGGTCCGGCCGGCATCGTGTCCGGACTGGCCGCCGGGCGACGGTCAGATCAGGCCGGCGAGCTTGTAGAGGACCAGGGAGCCGGCCACCGCCACGTTCAGACTCAGTCCGGTGCCGACCATCGGGATCTCGACCGCCGCGTCGAGGCTGTCCAGCGCCTCCGGCGGGATGCCGGTCGACTCGTGCCCGAGCACCACGACGGTACGGCGCCGGGCCGCCGGCAGGTCGGCGAGCCGGACCGCCTCGTCGGTCAACTCGACGCCGAGCACCCGGGCGCCCGCCGCGCGCTCCGCCGCCAGCCAGCGCACCGGATCGCCGACCCGGTGTACGCAGCTCGGCCGGCGCAGCGTGTTCCCGCGCGCCAGCGCCTCGTCGACCCACCGCCACGGCGGTACGGCCAGACAGGCGCCGACCGCGTCACAGGTACGCAGCAGCGTGCCGAGGTTGGCATGGTGCATCGGCCACAGGGGTGCCGCGACGAGATGCCCCCAGCAGCGGTGCGCCCGGCGACGGCGGGCGGCGGCCAGTTCACGGCGGGGACGGACCCGGATCGCCGGGCTCATCGGCGGGTGGCGGCTCCGCCGCAGAAGAGATCGATCATTCGAGGTGTGCTTCTCGGCGCACACGGGCCATCGACGGGAAACCGTTCGCCCCAGTGTAGCGGCCGGACCTTCCGAGGGTCACCGGCCGAGCACGAAGTACCCGAGCCCCAACAGTCCACGATAGACGCTGGCGTACTCCCGCAGCCGGGCGTCGAGCTCGTCGCGTACGTCAGCGGCCCGGGGATCGTCCGGGTGCGCCAGCAGCCACTCCTCGCGGCCGGCCCGCCAGGTGTTCTCGAAGTCGTCCCACTCCCGCTGGTCGGTGGTGGAGAAGTGCAGTACCCGCCAACCGGCGCCCCGGATCAGCTCCAGCAGGTCGGGCAGGCCGAGCACGTCGGCACCGAAGATCTCGACCGCTTCGGGCGAGGGCGCCCGCTCCCAGAAGCCGTCAGCGAAGAGCAGCCGGCCGCCGGGCCGGACCAGCTCGGCGAGGGCCGCCAGCGCGGCTGCCGTCCCGCCGAAGGCGTGTGCCGAGCCGAGGCAGATCACCCGGTCGGCCGGTCGTCGCCAGTCGGCGGCCGGCTGGCGTACGAAGTCGACCTGAAAAAGGCCCCGCTCCTGCGCCGCCCGACGACCCCGGTCCAGGGCGGATGCGTCGGTGTCCACGCCGACGCCGAGCGCCGCCTCGGCATCGGCGACGGCCCGCAGCAGCAGCTCGCCCCAGCCGCAGCCGAGGTCGAGCACGGACCCCCCGGCCGGGATGTCGAGCCGTCTCAGCAACAGCTCGGCGTGCTCCTCCGACAGCGGCGTGTTCCAGCGCATCCGGGCGTAGCGGACGCTGGCGGGATCGTCGGCGGTGAGCACCCGACGAGTCTGCCAGCCGATGATCCGCAGCGCATCCGGATCGCCCCGGCCAGCCCGGTCGCACATGTGCAGGCCGGTGCCAACATGCTCGGCTGCGCGGCCGGCGGCTACATCGCGGTCAGGCCGGGCATCATGGCCGGTTCGGCCGGCATCGGAATTTGCAGGAAGGTCGTGCCGCGCAGGTCCAGCCAGGCGCTGGTCGGGGTACGCACCAGCCGGAGCATGACCTCCTCGCAGGCCGGGCAGCGGGCGACCACCCCGGGCGCGTTCGAGTAGACCCGCAGCGCGGCCATCGGGCCGGTCTGGCCGCAGGAGGCGCACCGGCCGGTCGCCGTGGTCACATCCACCGCGAAGACGTCCCGCATCGGCCCGGCCAGCATGTTGCCGTCCAGGTAGTCCATCCGCTCCGGGTCTGGTCGGAGCTGCTCGGTCATCTCGCCTCCAGGATGCTCGCCGGTCAGCCGTCAGCCGTCAGCCGGTCGGCCCGAACCGTTCGGTCTTGATCCGCCGGGGCTCGTGCCCGAGCGCGACCAGGACGTCGGAGACCGCCTCGACGAACCCGGTCGGACCGCAGACGAAGTTGACCGGTTCGAGCTGGGCCGGCCAGCCGTGGGTGTTGACGTCCGCGACGCCGATCCGGTGCGCCTGGGCGGAAAGCCCTTCCGGCACCTCCCGGGTGTAGACGTAGGCGACGTCGAGTCCCCGGTCGTCCCGGGCACGCCGACGCAGTTCGTCGGCGAAGTAGACGTCCTGCGCGGAGCGGACCGAGTAGATCAGCCGGAACGGTACCCGGCTGTCGGCCTCCCGGCGGGCCCGGATCATCGCCATCAGCGGCGCGATGCCCGAGCCACCGCCGATCAGCAGCACCGGCGACGGGTCGGTCATCCGCCAGACGAAGTAGCCGCCGACCGGGCCGCGGACCTCGATCTGGTCGCCGACCGAGAACCCGTCGAGCAGGTACGGCGAGACCTCGCCGTCCGGTACCCGCTGGACGGTGACCTCGATCCGGTCGCCGTCGGCGGGCGCGGAGATTGAGTAGCTGCGCGCCGCCTGGTAACCGTCCTCGGCGGTCAGCCGCAGGTCGACATGCTGGCCGGGCAGGTGCCCCGGCCAGTCCGGCACCTCCAGCACCAGCGTGCCGGAGGTGGCGGTCTCGGTCCGGCGGTCGACCAGCCGGGCGACCCACCAGCCGGTCCGCTTCATCAGTCTCCCTGGTACCGCTGTTCGCGCCATGGGTCACCGTAATCGTGATAGCCGGCGGTTTCCCAGAAACCGGGCTCGTCGGTCAGGCCGAGGCGGATGCCGCGCACCCACTTCGCGGACTTCCAGAAATACAGGTGCGGCACCAGCAGCCGGGCCGGACCACCGTGCTCGGCGGGCAGGTCGGCACCGTCGTACCGGTGCACCACCCAGGCCTGCCCGTCGCGCAGGTCGTCCAGCGGCAGGTTGGTGGTGTAGCCGCCGTACGAGTGCACCAGCGCGTAGTCGGCGGCGGTGTCGACGCCGTCGAGCAGGGTGTCCAGGGAGACGCCCTGCCAGTTGGTGCCGAGCTTCGACCAGTGCGTCACGCAGTGGATGTCCACCGTCGGCGTCTCGTTGGGCAACGCCCACATCTCGTCCCAGCTCCACCGGAACTCGGCCCCGGTCTCGTTGGTGATGACGAATTCCCAGTCCGTCAACGGCACCCGGGGAGTGGGGCCGGCGGAGAGCACGGGGAAGTCCTCGGTCAGGTACTGCCCCGGCGGCAGGTTCGGTCCGGACTGCCGACGCCGGCCCTGGAAGCCTGGTGACACGATGCCCACCCGCTAGTCCTACCACCTCCGGTTGCGCCGCAGGTTACAACCGGCGATTTCCGGCCGAGCGGCGGAACGGTGGCAGCGCGGTCAGGACCGGTCCGGCCTGGCGGTCGCCGACCCGCTCCGCTGGTCCGGGGCCGGCCGGCCGGGCGGAGCCTCGACCTCACCCAGCACCTCGGCGGGCAACCCCGGCCAGTACGCGGAGGCGCTGTCGAGGAAGTAGTCCTGACCCGGGTCCCAGGTGTGCCCGGCGGCCCGCCGGTGGTAGACGTAGCCGAGCGGGTGGGTCCGGTAGATCGTGCCGCCGTCCCGGCGTACCCGGTCGAGCAGTCCTAAGTCGACGGAGCGGGGCACCGGCCGCCAGCCGCCGGCCGCCTCCAGGTCTCCCCGGGCGATCAGGATCGTACCGCCGGCCACCACCTCGCAGTCGGACTCGGCGGTGCCGGAGGGCCGGCGCAGCGTCACGCCCCGGTTCTCCAGGTGCACGAACTCGGATCCCTTGCCCACCAGGGTCGCCCCGGAGTAGTGCCTGGCGAGTACCAGGTCCCAGACGTGCTCGGCGGCGTAGCTGTCGTCGTCGTCGAACTTGCTGACCAGGCTGCCCCGGGCCCGCTGGGTCGCAGACCCGAGCGCCGCGCCGAAACTCGCGGCGGCCGGCACCCGGACGATCTCGTACGGCCGGCCGGATCGGGCCAGCGTGGCCCGGACCGGTTCCGGCAGCTCGACGCCGTGCAGGCAGAGCACGATCTCCAGCTCGGGGTAGGTCTGCGCGAGCAGCATCCGGACCGCCTCCGGCAGCCGTTCGGGGCGCCGGGTCGACAGGATCGCGCTCACCGACGGCACCGGGCGCAGCGGCGGGAAGACCGCCGAGGTGAGCCGGGGCAGGGCGAACGCGCCCGCGTGCCCGCGCAGCGCCGCCCGCCGCTGCGCGACGCTGCGCGCCTCCAGGGCCAGCGTCCCGGCCTGCGGCACCGGGGCGGTCAGCAGGGCCCGCAACTCCGGCGCGATCAGCCCGGCGACCCGCTCCGGCAGCACCGGGACGGCGAGCACCGCACCGGTCATCGCGATCTGGACCAGCAGCGCCGCCACCGCCACCGGCTCGGCGTCGGGGACCTGCGGGCAGTCGACCACGCCGGTCTGGCGCAGGGTGGCGAGCACCGGGGCGGTGACCCCGGGGCCGTCCAGCGGGTACGACCCGGCGGGCCGGCGGGCCGGCGGGGCGAAGTCGAGGCGTACCCGGGGGGCGCCGGGCTGGTAGCAGTCGGGCCGGCGGCCACGCGGGTTGATCCGGCGCGCGTCGACCAGTACGGCCGGGGCGGCCCCCGGCGGCTGGAGCCCGTGCCGGCTGGCCGGCCAGCCGACCGCGTACGGCAGCCCGCCCGCCGCCTCGCCACCGCTGCCCGGCGCCCGCAGCAGTACGTCGTGGGACCGGATGTCGGGGTTGTCCACCGGCTCGCCGAGCAGCACCGTCCCGCCCGCCGGCAGGTACGCCGGCAGCGTCGCGTGGCTGGTGACGTCCGGCCCGGCCGGCGCCGGCAACGGCCGTTCCGGCGCCAGCGCCGACAACGCGGCCCGCAGCACCTCGCGCAGTTGCGCCGGCCGGGACAGCCGGACGGTGACGACGGCGGTCCCCCGCCCCCGGCCAGGCAGCGCCACCCGGTGCCGGCGCAGGTGCTCCAGCGGCCCGATGCCGCTCGACCAGCCGCGCCGAGGTGCCCGCCAGTACGCCACGACGACGACCGCGCGCCTGGTCGGGTGCAGGGAGGCGGGCCGGGCCAGCAGGTCCCGGAGCCGGTCGGTCGAGCCGGCGACGACCACCACCCGGCGCAGACCCGGGATCCGCAGTACCCGCAGGCCGACGAGACGACCGAGCCGTTCGGCACGGCCGGGACGAGGCGTACCCACCAGCCGCCAGTGACCGAGCCGCTCCACCCCGTGACGATAAGCCCTGTTCCGGTCGATCGGCGGCAACCGGGCGGGCCGACACGGGAACCGGGCAGGGCGACTCGGCGACCGGCGGCGACTTGTCCGGCGACGACGCCTGGACCGGGATGGGGTGCGGTGTCCTATCGTGCACGGATGATCGCACCCCGACCGGCCGGCGCCGGCCCACTCGCCGGCGTCCGGATCGTCGAACTGGCCAGCATCGGCCCCGGGCCCTTCGCCGCGATGGTCCTCGCCGACCTCGGCGCCGACGTGGTCCGGGTGGACCGGGTGGCCGAGGTCCGGCCGGAGCGGTTCGGCACCCCCCATCCCGACCTGCTGAACCGGGGTCGCCGGTCGCTCGCCGTCGACCTCAAGACGCCGGCCGGCCGGCAGGTGGTGCTCGACCTGGTCCGCTCCGCCGACGTGCTGATCGAGGGCTTCCGGCCGGGCGTCACCGAGCGGCTCGGGCTGGGCCCGGACGACTGCCTGGCGGTGAACCCCCGACTGGTCTACGGCCGGATGACCGGCTGGGGGCAGGACGGCCCGAACGCCCGGTACGCCGGGCACGACATCGACTACCTGGCGCTGACCGGCGTACTGCACGGGATCGGCCGGGCCGGCGAGCGGCCGGTACCGCCGATGAACCTGGTCGGCGACTTCGGCGGCGGCGGGATGCTGCTCGCCCTCGGCGTGGTCTGCGCGCTCTTCGACATCCGGGGCGGCGGCACCGGACAGGTGGTGGACGCGGCCATGGTCGACGGGGTGTCACTACTGGCCACGATGATCCATTCGATGCGCCGGATGGGGCGGTGGGGTGACGACCGCGGGGTGAACATCTTCGACGGCGGCGCCCCGTTCTACGACACCTACGAGTGTGCCGACGGCCGGCACCTGGCGGTGGGCGCGGTGGAGCCGCAGTTCTACGCCGAACTGGTCCGGCTCTCCGGCTTTCCACTGCCGCCGGACGAGGCGCTGGACCGGAACGATCCGGCGAACTGGCCAGCGCTGCACCGGGCCTGGGCCCGACTCTTCCGGACCCGGACCCGCGACGAGTGGGCCGCACTCCTGGAGCGGACCGACGCCTGCGTGGTACCGGTCCTCGACTGGGCCGAAGCGCCCCGGCATCCGCACCTCGCCGCCCGGGACGTCTTCGTCGTGCATGCCGGAGCCGAGCAGCCGGCTCCGGCGCCCCGATTCAGCCGTACCCCGGGGGCGATCCGGCGACCACCGCCACACCCCGGGGAGCACACCGACGAACTGCTCGGCGAACTCGGCCTCGACGCCGACCGGATCCGCCGGCTGCGTACCGACGGCGCCGTCGCCTGACGTCTCCTTCCGATGCCGGGGACCCTGGCGCCGGCCGTCCTCCTCCCGGTGCAACCCGTCGAGCAGCTCGACACCGGCCGGGTGATCCGCCCTCGGAGTTAGGCGTGAGGGTGCCTACAACGGGTATCCGGCCGGCCGGTGAACCAGCCAACCGGCGAGGAGCGGGATCCCATGGTGACCAACGCGGACGTACTGCGGTACCTGGAGTCGATGGACTTTCCGGCGCCGAAGGAGGACATCGTCCGGGAGGCCGAACGCGCGGGTGCGCCCCGGGAGGTGCTCCAGGCGCTGCGCGGGATGCCCCCGGTGGACTACCAGAACACCGAGGAGGTGGCCCGGTCCGCCAAGACCGACCTGGCCCCGGACGCCAGCCCGGCGGAGATGGCCGCCAAGACCCGCGACCGTACCCACCAGCGGGTCGCCCGGCACATGCGCCAGATCTGACCGCTGTTCCACCGATGCGGCGCGGCCCCTGGTACGACCCGCCCAAGGCCTCGATCCAGATGGCCGTCATCACGGTGGTCGGAGTCTGCGTCGGCATACCGGCCACCATCCTGCTGTCGCCGCTGATCGGGCCGCTGATCGGCTGGGACGCGGCGGCGGCGACCTATCTGCTGTGGGCCTGGCGGGTGCTGTGGTACCGCGACTCGGGGCAGACCGCCGAGCTGGCCGTCCGGGAGGACCCGAGCCGGCCGGTACGCGACGCGGTGCTGCTCGGGGCCGGGCTGGCGAGCCTGTCGGCGATCGGGATCCTGCTCGCCACCGACCACGAGGCACACGGCATCGACCGGGAACTGCACATCGGACTCGGCATCGTCAGCGTGCTGCTCTCCTGGACGGTCGTGCACACCGTCTTCACGTCCCGCTACGCCCGGCTCTACTACAGCGGCGAGGACGGAGGGGTGGACTTCCACGAGGACGACCCGCCCCGGTACACCGACTTCGCGTACCTCTCGTTCACCATCGGGATGACGTTCCAGGTCGCCGACACCGACCTGACCTCGAAGGCGATGCGGGCCGCGGTGCTCGGGCACGCCCTGCTGTCGTACCTGTTCGGCGCGGTCATCATCGCCGCGACCATCAACCTGCTCGCCGGACTGGCCCAGTGACCGACCGTCCAGAATGGAGCTGAGGTACCGGACGGGGCGCCCGTCACACCCGCGCTCGCACGCGTGTCCCGGGCGCCACGTCCGCCAGTACCCCGGTGAGGTCACACGTCCGAACCGGACACGCTCACCGGACCGCGGCGGCCGGCCCGAACCAGGCTGGCTGACGCCGCCCACCCATCCTATGATGCGGGATGGACCGTTCGGTCAGGAATCCGGGAAACTGTGCGGGAAAGCACGCTCTTTCGCTGCTCAACGGGCGATTTCGTGGTATCTGTCCTCGAGGTCGATCCTGGCCAGGGTACCGACCAACCAGGCCAGTTTCTCCGACTCGCCGCCACCGGCCAACGTGGCCAGGTCCGCCGCCGAGCGCCCGAGCCCGAGCCGGCGGGCGGCGGCGAGAGCCCGACGGTCCGCGACCGGCGCCGTCTCGGCCCACAGCGCCTGCACCTCGCGCAGGAACAGCTCGACCACCTCGGCGTCCACTCCCGGCAGCTCGGCGAGCAGTGCCCGCTCCCGCGCCGGCACCTGTCTGGCGGCGGTCCGCAGCCGGCGCAGGTCTCCCTGGTAGCGCGCGACGAGCGCCTCGGCCAGTTCGCCCAGGGTGCCGGCCAACCGGTCGGCGTCGGCGCCCCGACCGTGCTCGCGGAGCACCGCCGCCCGCGCCTCCGGGCGGGACCGGGCCATCCGGGCCGGGCTCTCCCAGCCCGCGTCCCGCAGCGCCCGAGCCGGCTCGACCGCCCGCCGCACGTCACCCGTGCGGCGCAGCAGGATCGCCAGGCAGAGCACCTGGAACAGGCTCGCCGGGTTGTTGGTGACCTGGAGGCCGTACTCCTCGGCGAAGCCGCGGCTGCGTGCCACCAGCCGGCGGACGAGCCGCTTGCGGTCCTCGACGCTCGTCGTCGCAGTGGTCGCCATGCCGGCGACTACCCACGACGGGTCGGGCCAAAGCTCGCCGGGGCCGCCGGTTTCCGCACCGACGGTCCGGCGCACCGGCTCCGGGCCGACGTGCGGTGGGCCCGGCCCGGCCAGCGTGCGGCACCGGCCTCAGCCGACGGTGCGGCCGTGCCGGTCGCGGCTCTTCAGCCGGGTCGTCGGCATCGGCGGAGCCGGCAGTGGTTCGGAGTCGTCGCCCCGCACCCGGCCGAACCGCAGGCTGCCGGCCGCCCAGTCCGCGCGGGCCTCGGCGATCTCCTCGTGCGAGCGCCCGACGAAGTTCCACCACATCACCAGCGCGTCGTCGAAGGGCTCGCCGCCGAGCAGCATCAGCCGGGTCGGGCCGCTCGCCCGCACCATCAGCTCGGCCCGACCGGCTCCGAGGTAGAGCAGCGCACCGGGAGTGAGCGCCACCCCGCCGACCTCGGCCGCCCCGGACATCACCAGCAGGCCGTACTCGAAGTCGGCGGTCAGCGGCAGCCGGGCCGTACCACCGTCGGGCAGCCAGAGCTGCGCGCCGAACAACGGCGAGTGCACCACCGCCGGCGACCGGACCCCGGCCAGCTCCCCGACGAGTACGGTCACCGAGTAGTCCGGCTCGGTCAGCACCGGAAGCTCGGCGTGGTGGGCGAAGCCGGGCGGGCCGGACCGGGCCCCGTCGGGCAGCGCCACCCACAGTTGCAGCCCGTGCAGGGTCGGCGGATGCTCCGGTGGCGAGTACTCCGCATGCGCGATGCCGTGGCCGGAGGTCATCACGTTGAGCTGGCCGGGCCGGATGAGCTGGTCGTTGCCGAGGCTGTCCAGGTGCCGGATCTCGCCGTGCACCAGCCAGGTCACCGTCTGCAACCCGGTGTGCGGATGCGGCCCGATCCCCATGCCGGGCCGGTTGGCCACGTCGTCGGGGCCGAAGTGGTCGACGAAGCACCAGGCGCCGATGGTGCGGAGCTGGCGCTGCGGCAGCAGCCGGCGCACCGTGGTGTAGCGGCCCAGCGGCACGTCGTGGCCGGGCAGCAGCACGTTGGTCGGCTCGGTCTCCGCGCCCGCCCCCGTGCCCGGCGGCAGGGTCTCCCCCGGCATCGGTTCGGTGATGCTCACCGGTCGAGCCTACGCCGCCGGGCGGGACGCCAGGCCCGAGTGGCCGAGCGTGGGCGCTGCCCCGATGCCAGACTGGCGGTATGGACCAGCCGGTGGTACCGGCGGTCCGCGCGGCACTGGCCTGAGCGGCACCGGTCGACGTTCCGGCGCCACACCCGACCCGCCTGAACTGCCTGGCACCGGGTCACCGGCGGTGCGGGTACGCCGGGTTGACCTCGACCGCGGTCGAGGTTGTTGACTGGCCGGCGTAGGCACCGGCGGGCCGGGAGGGCTGCGACGCGGGCAGGGTGTCGGACGAGGTCGCGAAGGATCGGGGGGCGACCGTCGTCCGGTCGCTGCCTGTCGCACCGGGACGGCTACGGGGGCGAACCGCCGCGCTCCGGGCAGGACGCCGCCGGAGGTCGGCTGACCGTCGCGCCTGCCCGTCAGGCCGGCTTCCGGGCGGCCAGTCGTTCGATCAGGCCGAGCCGGAGCCGGTCCCGGGCCTCGGCGACGAAGCCGAGCCGCGCGGCGAGGTCGGCGGGGCGTCCACGCAGCCAACGCCGCTCCGCGTGGTCGAGCAGCAGCAGCCGGCCGCCCGGACGGAGTACCCGACGCATCTCGGCGAGAGCCGCGTCCCGGTCCGGGACGACACAGACCGCCAGGGTGCAGACCACGGTGTCGAAGGAGGCGTCGGGAAAGGGGAGCCGCTCCGCCTCGCCCTCACGCAACTCGACCCGCCGGCCCAGCAACCCTGCGCGGCGACGCGCCGCCGCCAGCATCTTCGGGCTGAGGTCGACGCCGACCAGTTCGACGTCCTCGTCGTACCCGGAGAGGTTGCGGCCGGTGCCGACCGCGACCTCCAGGGTCCGGCCGCTGGCCCGCGCGCAGATCCATTCGCGGCTGTCGCCGATCGTCAGCCGTTCCATCCGGTCGCCCGCCCTGTCGTAGCCCGCCGCGCGCCTGTCCCAGGCCTGGCGGGCGCTCTCTCGCTTGACCATGGGGCTCACTCTGCATGTTAATGTCAACATGAAGTCAAGCCCCGTACCGGTCGAAGACGCCGAGCTGACCATCGGCGAGCTGGCCGCCCAGTTCGGGCTGGCCACCCACGTCCTGCGGCACTGGGAGTCGGTCGGCCTGATCAAGCCGGCCCGCCGGGTCAACGGCCGCCGCCGCTACACCCGGGCCCAGCTCACCCGGGTGGCGATCATCATCCGCGGCCGCGAGGTGGGCATCGGCCTCGACCAGCTCCGGATGATGCTCGGCGCGGACGACGCCGCCGCCCGCCGGGCCGTGCTCCAGCGGCACCGCGACGAACTGGACCGCCGGATCGCCGTCGCGACCGCCTCCCGGGACCTGCTCGACCACGCGCTCGACTGCCCGGTGGAGGACTTCCTCCAGTGCCCCGACTTCCAACGGCTGGTGCAGGGCCCCGGCTGCCGTCTCGACACCTGACCGAGACGAGGCACCTGACCCGAGAACGAGGGCGCCTGACCCGAGAACGAGGGCGCCTGCCGGACGAGGTGTCTCGTCCGGCAGGCGCCGCTGCGACCTGCGGGTCGGCGTTCACCGCCCGCCCGATGGTCAGCCGACCGAGGTCAGCTCCCGCGACCGGCCCCGGCGGCGGCCCTTGGTCCGCCAGGCGACCGCCACCAGCACCAGCAGCGCGCCGGCGATCAGCAGCATGGTGCCGAGCGCGATCTGCGGCCCGGTGCTGCTACCGGTGACCGGCAGCGGTGGTTGCGCCTGCACGATGCTGACCGTGGTGCTCGCCACCCGACCGGTGGTGAGCCCGGTCGCGGTGATGGTCACGGTGCCGGTCCGGGTGAACCGGACCCGGACCGAGAACTCCCCGGTCACGTTGGCCCGGACGGTGATCGTGGTCGGATCCCGGTACACCGTCGGCGCCTGGGCGACCGGCAGCATCGCGCCGACCCCGCCGGAGTCCACCGCCGCCGCCTCGGCACCGAGCGCGAGCGGGGTACGCGTGAAGACGAGCCGGACGAGTTCGTTACCGCCGAACCCGGAGCCGAAGATGGTGAAGGTCTCGCCCACCTCGACCGTCGGGTCGCTGACCGTCAACGACGGCGGCTGTGGTGGGTACGGCGGTTGTGGTAGTGGCTGTGCCTGTGCGGGCGACCCCGCGATGGCGAACGCGCCCACCGTGGCGAGCGTCGCCACGGCCGAGCCGATGATGCGGGATAGCCGCATGATGGATCCTCTCTCTACTGATCGCATGACGTTCACAACGGATCGCATGACTTGTCCTGACGTGCCGGCCTACTGGCCACACGCGGGTGCGGAACTGACACGGGTGGTCCATGGGGTCGGGCCGGGGGTGAGCCACAACTCGGCCTCACCACTGGCCTTCGGCGGGGTCAGCAGACCCACCTCCAGTACGCGGGTACGTCCGGGTCCGACGTCGACGGCCAGTACGCCGACCCGGCGCCCCCGTTCGACGCCGCCGCCCATCGGCGTCGCCTTTCCGTCCAGCCGGGCCCGCAGCGGTGAGCCGCGCACCGGGCTGAAGACCGAGACCAGCACCCGGGCGGTGTACGGGTCGCCGGACATCGCGAGACCGCGCACCGATTTGCTGAGCCCGGAGGAGGGCGCGGACGAGCGCAGCGTGAGCCGGAGGTGGAGTTCCCGGCTGCCGTCCGCCCGGCAGTCCCCGACGGTGAGTTCCGCCGAGCGGTGCAGGTAGTAGCCGAGCTTCGCCCCGCTGCCGTCGTTGAGGAAGACGCCGACGTTCTGCACCGACTCCTGCTCGGGCAGCACCCCGGCGAGCCGGCTGTCGACGAGTTCGCGCTGTTCGCCGGCGTGCGCGCTCCAGAACAGGATCCGGCGCTCGGCGACGGCGGTGCTGACCGCCTGCGCCACGGCGCGCGGGTTCACCGGACGCTTGAGCAGGGCGTCGAAGACCGCCCGGGCCGAGGCGGCGAAGAAGTTGTCCTGCTGGGCCGGCTTGTCGAGCCGGCGGTACGTGTCCGACAGCAGGGTTCGCACCACCGTGGGGGCGGTGAGGGTCGGATGCCCGGGTACCGGCACCGGTCCGATGGCCTTGAGCAGGTAGGAGAGCGCGACCGGATCGGTGGCGAGTACGCCGTCGACGGTGCCGCCACCGGCCCGCCGGTACATCTCGCGGATCAGGGTGGCCGCGGTCGGGAAGTGCGGGGTGAGGTTCACGTCCGCCGGATAGATCCCGGGCAGGTCGGTGTAGAGCGCGCGCAGCTCCCGGCTCAGCGGCAGCGGCGGCTTTCCATAGGTGTTCAGGTCGGTGGCCGGACCCTGCTTGACCAGCTTCACCTCGCCCTTGCTGGCCCGGATGACCGCGTAGGCGCCGAAGATCCCGCCGGTGGCCCGGGGCTCGGCGAGGTTCTGGAAGACCGCCAGGTAGGTCCGGGTGCCGTTGCCGCCGAGCAGGGTGGGCAGCAGCGCGCCGCTGCGCCGGACGGCGGAGGTCACCTCGGCCAGCCGGTCCAGCTCGGCGCGCAACTGCGACACCGCGTCCCGGACCGTGGGCACGAGCCCGGAGGTCGGCACCGTCAGGATCCGGTCCCGGACCTCGTGGACGGTGCTGTCCGCCTCGACCAGCGTGGGCATCGCGCCGCGCAGGGCGGCCAGGTCGAGCCGTCCGGAGCTGGGCAGCAGCGTCTGGGGGTTCAGTTCGACCAGGGCCGGGAAGGCCCGCCGGGCGAGTTCGTCGACGCCGACCGCCAGCTCCCGGACCGCCACCATGTTCCGGCCGCCGTACGGTGCGGAGCCGGCGGCGCGCCAGCCGACGTCACCGGTACGCGACCGGGCGGCGGCGGTCTGCTGTTGCAGCGCCTCCAGGGTCCGGCGGGCCTGTGCGGTCTGGCCGTCCAGCACCTGCTGGCTCAGCTCGCGGGCCAGGCTGGCGGCGTTCTCCAGGTGGCCACCGGCCTGCCAGCCCCGCAGTCCGACCCAGCCGCCGGCGACGGCCAGCAGGCAGCCGACCACGAGTGCGGTGAGCAGGATCCGACGGAGTTGCCGCCGGACCACTCGACGGCGTGCCTTCCGCCGTCCCGGGGACATGTCCCCCACCGCCACCACCGCTTTCGACTTACTCGGATGAAGTAGACACAACGCAGTTAGCGCCTATATCTCTATAGCACGGTGGAGAGTTCGCGGTTGGCATTTCCGGGGTCTTATGATGCTTTTGTACTTTTATAGTGAGAAAGCCTCACGAATCGGGCAGAAGATATCGCTGTACCGGGCGAGGAGCCGGGTCAACGCCGCTGGCGGCTGACCGCCGCCTCGGCCAGCATCTGTTCCATCTGATCGACACCGGTACGCAGCGACATCCGGGACAGGTAGCTGTCCCGCGCCCGCTGTGCCATCTCCGCCCGGGCATTACTCGGAATCACCGAGGCCAGGGCGAACCGGTCCGCCAGCGCCTGCCAGTCCTCGGGCGGGCAGGAGAGTCCCGCCCGGGCCCGCTCCACCAGGTCGGCGGTGTCCCCACCGGCGGAGGCGACCACCGGCGCCCCGGCGGAGAGCGCCGCCTGCAACTTCGCCGGCACCGCCCCACGCAGCGCCGGAAGGTCCCGCAGGAGGACGAGCTGGTATTCGGCGGCGGCGTACAGGTCGGCCATCTCGGCCGGTGGGCGCCAGCCGAGGAACCGGACGTTGGTCGCGCCGAGTTCCTCGGCGAGCTGTCGGGACTGCCGCTCCTCCGGCCCGGACCCGACCAGTACGAGGTCGAGGTCGACCTTGCCGTTGACCGCGGCGGCGGCCCGGACCGCCGTGTCGACGCGCTGGAACGGACCCATCGTGCCGGCGTGCATCACCGTGGTGATCCCCCGGTGCCCGATCGCCCGCCGGGCCGCCGGGGTGGTACCCATCGGCCGGAACAGCCGCTCGTCGGTCCAGTTCAGCACCACCCGTACCCGGTCCGGATCGGCGCCCCGCTCGATCACCAGGTCCCGCATCGAGGGCGAGATCACCGCGATCCCGGCCGCCGAACGGTAGATCGCCCGCATCGTCCGGGTGAGCAGCCCGTGGGTGAAGCCGGCCGAGGCATCCCGCCCCGCCTCGCCGGGCGGCGGCGTCACCCCCTCCGGCCAGATGTCCTGCACGTGCACCACCGCCGGCACCCGGCGCAACAGCCGGAGCAGGGCCGCCGCCGCGTACGCGCCGGCCGGCGGGAAGTGGACGTAGAGCGCGTCCACCCCGGCCAGGAACCCGGGGGCGGCCAGCGCACTGCTCATCGCGTACGTGAGCTGCCGCGCCGCCCGCCGGGCCGCCGTACCGTCGTGACTGGCATACGCCGGCACCCGCCGGACGAGCACCCCGCCCTCGTCGGTCTGGTGTCGCCACCGCTGCCGGTAACCCGGGTAGACCTGGCCGGTCGGATGGTTCGGGAACCCGGTGAGCACCCGCACCTCGTGACCGCGTGCGGCCAGCTCCTCGGCCAGGCAGCCCGGTATGAAGGCAGGTTCGGGCGGAAACCAGTACGAGATAATGCCGATCTTCATTTCTCATCCCCCGATCACCCCGCGACCGGGCGAGCCCGCGTCATCGCGGTACCCGGTCGAGCTCCTCCGTGCTGTCCGCGGACGTGGTCGCCACGGCGTCGTCGGTCGGGGGGACGCGCACCGGGTCGGCGACGGGTGGCCCCTCGCCGCGGGTGGCGAGGACCGTCTCCACCGGCGCGCCCTTCCGGTACGCCCGGTACTGCTCGACGTCGATCTTGTTTTCCTTCGACATGTTCAGCACGCAGCCGAGCACCCGGGCGGAGACCGAGTGCAGCGCCTGCGCGGCGGCGGCGGTCTGCGCGCTCGGGGTCTTGCCCTGCCGGGCCACCAGCAGCGCGCCGTCGGCCTGCACCGCGACCACCACGCCGTCGGTGAAGGCCAGCAGCGGCGGGGTGTCGATGATGACGATGTCGGTCAGCTCGCGCAGCGACAACAGCAGCTCGGCCATGGCCTTCGAGCCGAGCAGCTCGCTGGGGTTCGGCGGCACCGAGCCCCCCGGCAGCACCAGCAGGGACTTGTCGCCCCACGGTTGCAGCACGTCCTCGACCGCCACCTCGCCGATCAGCACGTCGGTCAGGCCGGCGCCGGAGCCGAGCCCGAGATAGCCGGCGACCCGGGGCCGGCGCAGGTCCGCGTCGACCAGCAGCACCTGCCAGCCCGCCTCGGCGAGCGTGATCGCCAGGTTGCAGGCGAGCGTGGACTTCCCCTCCGCCTGCACCGCGCTGGTCACCGCGATGACCCGGGCCGGCTCCTGGGCGTCCACGAAGCGCAGGTTGGTACGGAGTTTGCGCATCGCCTCGGCCCGGGCCGTCTGCGCCGCCGTACCGACGATCAGGGGGTTCGACCGGGCGTGCCCGTCGTACGGGATGCTGCCGAGCAGCGGCGCCGAGGTCGCCTCCTGGAGGGTCTCGCCGTCTCGGAAGGTGGTGTCGGTCAGTCCGCGCAACACGGAGAGCGCGGCGCCGAGCACCAGCCCGAAGACTCCGGCCAGGACGAGGTTGCGGACCGGCCGGGGCGAGACCGGTTCGGCGTTCACCCGGGGGCCGCCGACCACCTCGATCTTGATCGGTGGTTCCTTGGCCCCGGGCGGGGTCTCGATGCTGTGCACGAGTTTCACGAAGTGCGCCGCCAGTGCCTCGGTGAGGCGCAGCGCCCGGGCCTGGTCGGTGTCGGTGACCGTCGCGGAGAGCAGGACGGTGTCCGCCTCGACCCGG
The DNA here is from genome assembly GCF_036421995.1 of Plantactinospora veratri. Classification (NCBI taxonomy): domain Bacteria; kingdom Bacillati; phylum Actinomycetota; class Actinomycetes; order Micromonosporales; family Micromonosporaceae; genus Plantactinospora; species Plantactinospora veratri. Next base: position 108,478 of record NZ_JAZGQL010000010.1, on the reverse strand, counting down.
GCGGTGACCCGGGACCGTACCTCGTCCGCGGTGAGCCCGACCCGTTCCTCCGCCGCGACGGTCTGCGCCAACCGATCGCTGCTGAGCAGGTCGACGTACGACTTGACCCGCTGCTGGAGGAAGAGACTGCCCTGGTACGCGTCGGTCATGCCCTGCCCCGAGGAGGTGACGAAGAAAGTCACCGAGGAGGCGTACTGCGGGGTCGCCCGTACCGTGACGAACCCGGCGAGGCCCAGCGCGACCATGACGGTCGCGAGTACCACCCACCAGCGTTGGCGCAGCGCGCGCAGGTAAGTGTGCAGATCCATCAGCCCCGGCCTTCCGTCTCAGCACCAACCGGTCGGGGTGCCAAAGACATCTAATGATCACGAAAAATGCGACAGTATGAAAAAGTTCCGACTTGTCGCATGACAGTTCCTACCGAATGTAGATGATTGAGCGCCCTCAGTAGTCGCAGTCGGCCCAATATGGCCGATAAGTACCAGCGGCGTGTCTCCGGAGCGCCCGTGCAGGGCGGGCGGAAATGGCAGGACCCGGGGCCCGCCAGCCGGGGCGCCGGTAGGGACGGGCGGCCGGGACGGCGACGGGACAGCCCGACCGGACAGGTCGACGGGACAGGGCGACGGGACAGGGCGACGGGACAGGCGACGGCGCCGGCCACACCTGGCCGGCGCCGTCGGTGGTGCCCGGGACTCAGCGCGACGAGGGCCGCTCCCCGCCCTCGTCCGCCTCGTCCACCTGGTCCGAGTCGGCGAGCGCCTCTCGGAACTCGCGTGACAGGTCGGAGCCCGGGACGGCGACGTCCTCGGCCTCCTCCGCGACCGCGTCCCGCTTGTGCGGCCGTTCCGGCTCGGGCAGCGCCACGTCGCCGGCGAACCCGTACTCGTTCGGCTCATCGTGCCTGGTCATGCAGTGATCCTCCGTTCAGGCCACGCTCCGCCGGACAGCCCGCTGGCCGTCGAAACGGCTACCCGGATCCCGACCGTCCCACACCGGGATCGGTCAGGTCAGTTGGTGGACCGCGTCCACCAGCAGCCAGATGCCGCAGATCCCGAAGAGCGCGCTGGCCCCGTACCGGATGGTCTTCTCCGGCAGGCGGCGGCCGAGCAGCCGGCCGACACCGATGGCCAGGGCGTCGGCGGCGACCATGCCGACGGTGGAGCCGAGCCAGGTGCCGAACCAGCCGTGCTGGGTGGCCAGGGTGATCGTCGCCAGCATGGTCTTGTCGCCGAGTTCGGCCAGGAAGAAGGCGATCGAGACCGCGATGATCGCGGAGCGGCGGGTCCGTTCCGCCTTGCGCCGCTCCTCCTCGGTGAGCGAGTCGCCGCGGAGCGTCCAGATCCCGAAACCGAGGAAGGCGATCCCGGCGACCAGGGCGATCCAGCCGGTGGGGAGCGCGGCGCCGAGCCCGACGCCGAGAGCGACCGAGGCCAGGTGCACGACCGAGGTCGCCACGGTGATGCCGATGATCACCGGTAACGCCTTGAACCGGGTGGCGAAGGTCAACGCCATCAACTGCGACTTGTCGCCCAACTCGGCCACGAAGATGACGCCGAAGCTGATCGCCAAGGCGGTGTTGAAGTCCTCCATGTCACCCTTCCCGGTCGATGCCGGGCGGGGGCATGGGCGACCTCGACCCGGCATTGCTGCCTGAGCCGAAGGTCTCGCCCGCCCCACCGGGGTGAGGCCGCGTGGCCGGGTGCGCGACGCGCGCACACCAGTATGTCGACCACGACGTTGGGAGCTACTCCCCTTCGCTGCCGACGACCCTACCCGAGTACGCCGGGCGGCGCCCACGCACCCTCGGTCGTCCGATGATCACGGCCGGGGCCGACGGCGGGCGCCGGGCCCGGCGCCCACCGTGCTCCCGGCGGGTCGGGTGGCGCGCAGTGCGGTCGGATGGCGCGCACGCCGTCAGGTGGCGCGCAGCGCGGTCAGCATCCGGGTCAGGGCGGCGACGGTGTCCGTGACGTCCTCGGGCCGTTCCGAGGTCGCGAGCCAGAGGGCCGCCTCGTTCATCGCGCCGGAGAGCAGCCGGGTCAGGGGTGTGACCGGCTGCGGGGCGAGCACCCCGGTCTCGATCAGCGCGCCGAGCGCCTCGGTCAGGTGGCGTGCCGAGTTGGCCTCGTCCAGCGCCCGCCACTGCGCCCAGCCGAGCACCGCCGGCCCGTCGACCAGCATGATCCGCTGTACCTCCGGGTCGGTGCTCGCGGCCAGGAACGCCTCGCAGCCGGCGGTGAACCGGGTCCACGGATCGTCCCGGGCCTCGGCCGCCGCGACCACCCGCCGGGCGACCTCCTGCTGCACCTGGGCCAGGACCGCGTGGAACAGTGCCGCCTTGCCGTCGAAGTGGTGGTAGAGCGCGCCCTTGGTGACCCCGGCAGCCTGGACGATCTCCGCCAGTCCCACCCCGGCGTAGCCCCGGGCCGCGAAGAGCCGCCGGCCCTCGCGTAGCAGGGTCTGCCGGGTCTGCTCCCGCTGTTGCCGCCGACTGAGATCCGGCATCGCGCCCTCCGTTGACATACCGACGGTACGCGAACTAGCTTACCTTCACATACCGACGGTATGTGAAAGGGGTAGCCTCCATGCTGACCAGTTTCTATCCGGTGATCTGCACCTCCCGCTTGGCGGAGTCGCGGGACTTCTACACCAGGCTGCTCGGCTTCGAGCCGACCTTCGAGGCCGACTGGTACGTCAGCCTCCGGCGCCCGGGCCCGGCCGGCTACGAACTCGCACTGCTCGACCACGACCACCCGACGCTGCCCGAGGCGTACCGCAGGCCGGTGCGGGGACTGCTGCTCAACTTCGAGGTGACCGACGTCGACGCCGAGTGGCGGCGACTCGTCCTCGACTCGGGACTCCCCGCCGAACTGGAACTGCGCAGCGAGGACTTCGGACAGCGTCACTTCATCGTGGCCGACCCGAACGGGGTACTGATCGACGTCATCACCCCGATCCCGCCCACCGCCACCTATGCGGAGCAGTACGTCGAGAGCTGACCGGACGATGCCGTCGACTCCCGGCCCGGCTCAGCTCGCCTGGCCGAGAGTCACCGCGAAGAGGCCGCCGTCGTCGGTCCACCGGGCCCGCACGGTGAAACCGGCGGCGGCCAGTTCGGCGTCGACGTCCTCCGGACGGAACTTCGCCGAGATCTCGGTGCGCAACTCCTCCCCCTCGGCGAACGCCAGGTCGAGGTCGAGCACCCGGACCCGCATCGGTCGCCGCGCCCGCAGCCGCATCTCTATCCAGCGCCGGTCCGGGTCCCAGAGCGCGACGTGGTCGAAGGCGTCCACCTCGAAATCCGCGCCCAGTTCACGGTTGAGCACCCGCAACACGTTGCGGTTGAACTCGGCGGTGACCCCGGCCGCGTCGTCGTACGCCGGCACGAGCACCCCGGGGTCCTTGACCAGGTCGGTACCGAGCAGCAGCCAGTCACCCGGCTCCAGTGCCGAGCGGAGCGCGGCCAGGAACTCGGCCCGCTCCGCCGGCAGCAGGTTGCCGATGGTGCCGCCGAGGAAGGCCACCAGCCGCCGGCCGCCGGTGGGCAGCCGGTCCAGATGTCGGGTGAAGTCGCCGACGATGCCGCGCACCCGCAGTCCCGGGTAGGCGGCGGCGATCTCGGCGGTCGACCGCTCCAGCGCGCTCACCGAGACGTCCAGCGGTACGAAGGTGCCGAGGCTGCCCCGCGCGGTCAGCGCGTCGAGCAGCAGGCGGGTCTTCTCCGACGACCCCGAACCCAGCTCGATCAGGGTCTTCGCGTCGGTGAGCCGGGCGATCTCCCCGGCCCGAGCCGCCAGGACGGCCCGCTCGGCCCGGGTCGGGTAGTACTCCGGCAGCCGGGTGATCTCCTCGAACAGTTCGCTGCCCCGGGCGTCGTAGAACCACTTCGGCGGCAGCCACCGGGGCGTCGCGGTGAGCCCGGTCCGGACGTCGCTGCGCAGCGCCCGCTCCAGGTCCCGTTCCTCCAGGTGTATCTCCAACGGATCCGCGGTCACCCGCACACTCCCCTCGATTCGACACCGCCGCCCCCTGCGGCAGGTCCTCTCGCTACGCCGGCCGCTCCGACCGCCCGCCCCGGACACCGCGGTCGGCCGCGCCGGCACTCCGGTCGCTCACCAACCTCCGCTCGGCCGGGTCGGCGCCGGCCCCGGGCCGAGCGGCGTGACGTCGACCCGGCCGGCGGCGGCCACCACCAGGTGCCCGTCCGGGATCGGCCGCCAGCCCGGTTCCTCGGTCAGCGGCTCGGAACTGACCAGCACCGACCCGCCGCCGGCCCGGACCGACAGCGCGTGCCCGCAGGTGTTCGCCACCACCAGGTGCCCGTCGGTGAGCAGCAGGTTCAGCCGGGAACCGGGAGCGGCGGCGGACACCTCCCGGACGGTCTCGGCCACCGCCTCGGCCGGCGCGGCCCCGACCCGCAGCCGGTGGCGTACCAGGGCCCAGAGCAGAGCCGCGTCGGTCGGGGCGGCCAGGGTCATCAGGTCCCGGGTCGGCAGCCGGCCGGCCAGGGCCGCGATCGAGTCCGGCCAGCCGGGTACCGCACCGTTCAGGCTGAACAGCCAGGGTCCCTCGGCGAACGGGGCGGCGGCGGTCTCGACCACCGGCATGCCGACGGTGGCCGAGCGCACCGCCGCCAGTACCGCGCCGGCCGAGGTCGCCGCGGCCAGCACCGGCAGGGTGTCGTCGGCCCAGATCGGGGTGGCCCGCCGGTAGCGCACCGGCGGGCCGTCCACCGGGTACCAGCCGACGCCGAAGCCGTCGGCGTTGACCGTGCCGCCGCCGCGCATATCCCGGGGCACCCAGGACTGCCGGGCCAGCGAGTGCGGCGGGTCGAACAGCAGCGCGGCCAGCGGGAGCGGAGGGCCCAGATAGGCCAGGTGACGGCACATCAGCGGGCCCGGCCCCGCCGGCCGGGCGAACGGCGGCGACCGGTCACGCCGTCTCTTCCGGCCGGGCGTCCCGGGCGCACCGGAAGCCGCTGAAGATCTGCCGGCGGATCGGCAGGTCCCAGTTGCGGAAGGTGCCCCGGCAGGCCACCGGGTCGGTGCCGAATGAGCCGCCCCGGAGCACCCGGTAGTCGGAACCGAAAAAGACCTCCGAGTACTCCCGGTACGGGAACGCGGCGAACCCGGGATAGCCGAGGAACGGACTGGAGGTCCACTCCCAGACGTCCCCGATCAACTGGTGTACGCCGAGCGGCGAGGCGCCCGCCGGGTACGCCCCGACCGGTGCCGGTGCGAGGTGCCGCTGCCCGAGGTTGGCGCGCTCCGGCGTCGGGTCCTCGTCGCCCCACGGATGCCGGCGCGACCGGCCGCTGACCGGGTCCCAGCGGGCCGCCTTCTCCCACTCGGCCTCGGTCGGCAGCCGCTTGCCGGCCCAGGCGGCGTACGCCTCCGCCTCGTGGAAGCCGACGTGCACCACCGGCTCGTCCGGGACCAGCGGGGCGAACCGGCCGAACCGGGTGCAGCCCCAGTCGGTGCCGTCCCACCGCCAGTGCATCGGCGCGGTCAGTCCGGCCGACGACCGGTGCCGCCAGCCCGGATCGCTCCACCAGCGCGGGTCGGAGTAGCCACCGTCGGCGACGAAGGCGAGGTACTCCGCGTTGGTCACCGGCGCCGCGTCGATGACGTACGCCGGCAGCTCCACCGGGTGGCCGGGGCGCTCGTTGTCCAGCGCCCACGGGTCGGTCGAGGTGCCCATGGTGAACCGGCCGGCCGGAATCAGCACCTCACCGGCGACCGGTACGGCCGCAGCCGGCGGCTCGGGTGCGGAGAGTACCGGCGGGCCGCTCCGGAGCTGGTGGGTGGCGAGCATGGTCTCGTCGTGCTGCTGCTCGTGCTGGGCGATCATGCCGAACGCGAACCCGTCGGCGACCAGCCGGCCGTGGTCGAACCGGACGCCGTCGAGCAGGTCGAAGACCTTGTCCCGGACGGTCGCCACGTAGCGCCGGGCCTCGGCCGGACCGAGCAGCGGCAGGGCCGGGCGGTCCCGGCGGGGGTGCTTGAAGGCGTCGTACAGCTCGTCGATGTCCTGGCGCACCGGGGGGCGGCCGCCGACGTCCCGGACCAGCCAGAGTTCCTCCTGGTTGCCGACGTGGGCGAGGTCCCAGACCAGCGGGGACATGATCGGTGAGTGTTGCCGGACCAGGTCCTCGTCGTCGACCGCCTCGGTGAGCCGGATGCTGCGGTCCCGGGCCCGGGTCAGTTCGGTGGCGATCCGGTCGCGCAGCGACCCGGTCGGCCGGTTGTCGGATCGGACGTCGGTCATGTCGGTCCCTTCCGCGCGGCGGCGAGCCGTCGCGCCACGATCCGGGTGATCTCCTCGCGGGTCGTCGTGGGCAGACCGGTGCGGTCCAGCGACCGCAGCGCGAGGTCGAGCAGGGTGTCGGCCGCTCCGGCCAGCAGCGGGTCCCGCAGCCCGTGCCGGGCCGCGTCGGCCCACCGGCCGGCGACGGGTTCGCAGGCCGCCCGGGCGGCGTCCCGGGCGCGGTCGTCCTCGAAGAGCGCCGCGAGCACGCCGACCGGTGCGATCCACTCCGCGCCGGGCTGGGCGTCGAGGTAACGGATCTCCAGGTAGCCCCGGGGGCGTACCGGCGGGAAGAGGGTGCTCAGGTGGTAGTCGAGGTCGTCGGTGGTGGGCGGCCGGGGCAGCGCGCCGCCGAGCCAGTCCCGGAAGGTGATCCCGGGCGGGACGGTCCAGTCCCCGCCGTCCCGGCGTACGCAGAGCAGCGGGGCCGCCAGCGCGTACCGGACCCAGGCGCCGACCGGGTCGGCGGTCCCCGACGGCGGTGACCAGGCCGGACGGGTCCGGGCCGGGTCGATGAACTGCCAGGCGGCCATCCGAGCCGAGGCCCAGCCGGTGTCCCGGCCGGCGTGCCGGCGGGCGGTGGCGAAGACCGCGAGCAGGGGCGGCCCGAACGCGTGCGCGGCGGCCCACCGGTCGGCGAACCGGTCGGCGGTACCGGCGTCCAGGCAGACCTGGAGCCCGGCGGTGCTGTACATCATGGTCCGGCCGGCCGCGCCGAGCCGGTCGAAGGCGCAGCGCATCGCGCGGTATCGGGGGGTGTCGACCACCGGCGTCGGCGGCCGGTGCGGATCGATGCCGGTGTCGCCGAGGACGAGACCTGCGGCGCCGAGCAGATCGGTGAGGTGGGCGAGGTCCGAGGTGGTGCTCTCGTGCAACTCGCCGAGGGAGCTACGCGGGGCGGTGGAGATTTCCACCTGGCCGCCGGGCTCCACGCTGACCGTGCCCGAGCGGGGCAACGGTTGGGCGGGACTGTCGGGATCGAGGGTGGTCGGGGCGTACGGGCCGAGTGCGGTGCGGAGCCGGACCGGGTCGACCGGTCCGCTCGGAACGGCCGCGTCGTGCACGGTCCATTCCAGTTCTACGCCGCTGAGCCGGGGCGGCCCGGTCTTGAAACAGATCTTGGCGACGTAACCCTCGGCGTCCTCCAACGCCCGCAGGACCGTGCCGCTGTCCAGGTCGGATGGCATCGGCGGGTCCTCCCTCCCGGGGAACCGACTCCCCTTACCCGGTTTCCCGGAGCACACGCTCCGGACTGGTGCCGAGCAGGCGAAGATATATAACTTGCTCGGCATATTACTCAGTTGGTATGTTCGCGTCGTGGCCACGCCCTTCGAAGTCCTCGCCGAACCGGTCCGGCGACAGATCCTGGACCTGCTCCGGGAGCGCCCGCGCTCGGTCGGCGAACTGACCGAGCAGTTGGGGCTGACCCAGCCGGGCACCTCCAAACACCTCCGGGTGCTGCGCGACGCCGGGCTGGTGCGGGTCCGCCCGGAGGCGCAACGTCGCTGGTACGAACTCTGCCCCGAGCCGCTCGCCGAACTCGACGCCTGGCTCGCACCGTACCGCTGGATGTGGTCCAGCCGGATCGATGCGCTTGAACGGCATCTGAACACCATGCCATCCGGGTCCGACACTTTCCCCGACCCTTCGCCGGCCACCGAACCGCCGCCGTCGCCGCGCACCGGCCCCGACGCGCGGCGGCGCACCGAACCGAGCACCGAGGAGTTGTCGTGAACGAGAGCCTGGACACCACGCACGGGCGCCAGGTGCTGCGCATCGAGCGCCGGCTGGCCCATCCGGCGGAGAAGGTCTGGCCCACCGTCACCGAGCCCGAGCACCTCCGCGAGTGGTTTCCCGCCCAGGTACGCCTGGACCCGCGCCCCGGCGGGCGGATGACCTTCAGTTTCGGGTCCGGTCCGGACGCGCCGCCAGAGTCGGTCGGCCGGGTCGAGGCGTACGACCCGCCCCGGCTGTTCGCCTTCAGCTGGGCCGACGATCTCTTCCGGATCGAACTGCACCCGGACGGTCCGGGCTGCCTGCTGGTGTTCAGCCACGTCTTCGACGACCGGGCCGGCGCGGCGAGCTTCGCCTCCGGCTGGCGGCTCTGCCTCGACGCGCTCGAACAGGTGCTGGACGGCCGACCCGTCGACCAGTCGGCGCGACCCTCGGGACGGCTGCACGAGTCGTACGTCGAGCGGTTCGGGCTGGCCGACGGCGTCGCCGACACCGACGTGGACGGCTGGCGGGTGCGCTTCGAGCGGCAACTGACCCGGCCCGCCGAAGCGGTCTGGGCGGCGCTGACCCGGACCGCACCCGACCGGCCCGCCACGCTCGGCGCGCCGCCACCGCCCGGCTTCACCACCGACGAGTTCCCGGCCGGACCGGTCACCGCGTTGGCCGCACCGACGCTGCTCGAGTACTCCTGGGAAGCCGCCGGGGTCCCGGCCGGGCGGGTCCGCTGGGAACTCGCCCAGGGCACCGGGCACGGCGCCCGGCTGGTACTGGAGCAGACCGGCCCGGCCGACGCGGCCGGTGACCGGGAGACCGCGCTGGCCGCCTGGCGCGCCCGGATCGAACCGCTCGCCCGGCAGCTCGCCGAGGAGGCCGACCGGCCCGCCGGCTGACCCACCGGAGCAGGCCCCCGGCCCGGACCCGGACTCGGCGGGGCGCCGGTTCGATAACGGGACGGACCGGAACGGCGCCCCCGGCTTGACACCAAGCTTGCGAATATGTGCACTTGTGACACTCCGCTCCAGCCGGCACCGGTGCCCGCTCAGCAGCCGACCGGGCCGGCACCACCGTCACGGGGAGGCACGATGGCACGACACGCAGGCACGCCCGGCACCGACCTCCGGCTCGACCGGCGCCGGCTGCTCGGGCTCGGCATCGCCGCCGGGGCCGCTCCGCTCCTCGGCGCCTGCGGCGGCGCGTCGACCAGCGGCTCCGACGAGGAAGGTGCGATCACCTTCCTCTCCACCCAGTTCACCCCGGTGGAGGAGCGGCAGCGGTTCGAGCAGATCCTCCGGGACCGGGTCCCCGGCGGCGCGGTCGCGTACAACACCGTCGAGCCGAACGTCTTCTCCTCGACCATCACCTCGCAGGTCGGTGCCGGGCGGGTCCAGGTCAGCCTCGCCGGCGGGCTGCACGGCGACTTCGCCCCGCACGCCGACAAGTTCGAAAACCTCGACGACCTCGCCGGCAAGCTCGCCGACCGGCAGTTCCCGACCGACCTCGCCCAGCTCGGCAAGCTGGCCGGCGGCGCCACCACCTACCTGCCGTGGATGCAGGCGTCGTACGTGCTGGCCGTCAACAAGCGGGCGTTGCAGTGGCTGCCCAGCGGCGCCGACGTGCAGAACCTGACGTACGACCAGTTGTTGACCTGGGTCGGCAACGCCCGGCGGGCCAACGGCAACAAGCCGGTCCTCGGCCTGCCCTGCGGCCCGAAGGGTCTCTACCACCGGTTCTTCCAGGGCTACCTGCTGCCGAGCTTCACCGGCGGCCAGATGACCACGTTCCGCAGCCCGGAGGCGGTGCGGGCCTGGCAGTACATGGTGGAGCTGTGGGCGCAGACCGCACCCGCGTCGACCAACTACGACAACATGCAGGAGCCGTTGCAGCGCGGTGAGGTGCTGATCGCCTGGGACCACGTCGCCCGGCTGGTCAACGCCCCGGGCGACAAGCCGGACGACTGGGTGATGGCGCCCGCGCCGCGCGGCCCGAAGGGGCTCGGCTACATGCTGGTGGTCGCCGGCCTGGCGATCCCGAAGGGCGCCCCGGAGGCCGACCGGGCACGTCAGGTGATCGAGGCGCTGACCACCCCGGACGTGCAGTTGGAGGTGCTGCGCCGCAACGCCTTCTTCCCGGTGGTCTCCACCGCGCTCCCGACCGACCTGCCACCGGCCGTGGCGCTCGAGGCCGAGGCGGTACGCCGGCAGCAGGAGGCCGAGGGTGCGGTGCTCGCCCTGCCCCCGGTGGGGTTGGGCGCCAAGGACGGCGAGGTGTCGCAGATCTTCAAGAACTGCTTCAAGGAGATCTGCCTGGACCGCCGGCCGGTGCAGCAGGTCCTCGACCGGCAGGCCCAGCAGCTCAACGCCATCCTGGACGAGGTGAAGGTGCCGTGCTGGCGCCCGGACCCGGTCGCGGCGGGGCAGACGTGCCGGGTGCAGTGACCACCGCGCCGGATCCGGCGCCCACCGAACCGTCCCGCACGGCGCCGGCCCGGCCGGACCGGCGGCGGGGACGTCCCCGGGTGCCGACGGCGGCGCTGCTGGTCGCCCCCTCGGTGATCTTCCTGGCCGCGCTCTTCCTCTGGCCGATCGTGGTCGGGGTCGGGCAGGCGTTCACCGGCGGCGACGGGCCAACCCTGGCCCACCTGCGCCGGATGCTCGACGACCCCTACTTCTGGACGGCGACCCGGAACACCGCACTGCTGATCGTCGTACTGATCCCGTTGCAGTTCGCGTTCGCGCTGACCATGGCGCTGCTGCTGCGGGAGCGGCCGAGGCTGTCGTCGTTCTACTTCTACGTCTGGTGCGTACCGCTGGCGATCAGCGACCTGGCCGCCGGGCTGGTCTGGCTGTCGATCTTCGCCGACCGGGGTTACCTCAACTCGGTCCTGGCCCACCTCGGGCTCGGCGACGGCTACGCCTGGCTCTCCTACGACAACGACGCCACGATGTTCGTCGCGGTGCTCCTCGCCGAGCTGTGGCGGGCCACCTCACTGGTGCTCGTGATCGTGGTCGCCGGACTACAGAACATCCCGCGCGACTACGACGAGGCGGCGGCGGTCTTCGGCGCGACCTACTGGCAGCGGCTGCGGTACATCATCCTGCCGCAGTTGCGCCCGAGCCTCCAGGTGGCGCTGATCCTGCGTACGATCCTCGGGTTGCAGACCTTCGCGGTCGCCCAGGCACTCACCGGCCGGAGCTTTCCGCTGCTGGTCGGCGAGACCTACCAGTGGTACGTGACGTTGCAGAACGAGCGGGTCTCGGCGGCGATCGCCCTGGTGATCCTGCTGATGTCGCTCGGCACCGCGGTGGTCTACCTGCGGGTGCTGCGCGACCCGGCGACCACCGGCGGTGGCCGGTGAGCCGGCTGCGGGCGGCCCGGCGCCGCACCATCGCGATCCACCTCGCCTGTGTCGCGGTCACCCTCTTCATGGGACTGCCGATCTATCTGATCGCGCTGGCCGCGCTCTCCAGCCGGGAGTCGCTGAACCGCTTCCCGCTCTCGCTGCTCCCCACCGACGTCTCCACCGAGACGATGCGGGTCTTCCTGGACAGCACCGGGGTGGTCGGCGGGTTCCAGAACTCGGTCGAGGTGGGGCTGCTCAGCCTGGCCCTCTCGCTGCTCCTCGGGGTGCCGGCCGGCTACGCCGTGGCCCGGTACGCCTTCCGGGGCCGGGAGCCGTACCAGCTCTTCCTGCTGCTCACCCGGGCGCTGCCGATCGTGGTGCTCTCGGTCCCGCTGGCCCGGGTCTTCCTGGCCACCGGGCTCTACGACACCACCTATGCCGTGGCGCTGCTGCACACCGCGCTGGCGCTGCCGACCACCGTACTGATCACGTCGGCGATCTTCGTGGCGGTGCCGGTCGAGCACGAGGAGGCGGCGATGGTCTTCGGTGCCAGCGCGCCGAGGGCGTTCGCCCGGGTGGTACTCCCGCAGGCGCTGCCCGGGATCGCCGCCGCCGCCATCTTCACCTTCGTCACCTCCTGGAACGAGGTGCTCGGGGCGGCGGTGCTCACCCTCAACCGGCGTACCCTGCCGGCCCAGGTGCTCTCGACGCTGGCCGACTCGCCGCTGGCGTTCCGGTTCGCCGGGGGCTTCGCGCTGGTCGTACCCGCCCTGGTCTTCATCGCGTTCATGCGCCGCTACCTGTTGAACATGTGGGGAACCACGATCCGCTGAGAGGGACGAACGTTGGCCGAGATCGTGCTGCGGAACCTGGTGAAGACGTACCCGGGGACCCGCTCCCCCGCCACCGACGACATCAGCCTGGAGGTGCGCGACGGCGAGTTCCTGGTCCTCGTCGGGCCGAGCGGCTGCGGCAAGACCACCCTGCTGCGGATGATCGCCGGGCTGGAGACCCCGGACTCCGGCAGCGTGCAGATCGGCGGCCGGGACGTGACGGCGCTGCCGGCCCGGCAGCGCGGCCTGTCGATGGTCTTCCAGTCGTACGCCATCTGGCCGCACATGCGGGTACGCCAGAACATCGCGTTCGGGTTGACGATGCGCAAGACGCCGAAGGCGGAGATCGACCGGCGGGTCGGCGAGGCGGCCGAGCTGCTGCACCTGTCGGAATACCTGGACCGCTATCCGGCGCAGCTCTCCGGCGGGCAGCGGCAGCGGGTGGCGGTGGCCCGGGCGATCGTCACCGACGCCGACGTGCTGCTGATGGACGAGCCACTGTCCAATCTGGACGCGCTGCTCCGGATGGAGTTCCGCACCGAGCTGAAGCGGATCGTCGGCAAGCTCGGCACCACCACGGTCTACGTCACGCACGACCAGGCCGAGGCGCTCTCCCTCGGCGACCGGATCGCGGTGCTGCGCGAGGGCCGGGTCGCCCAGCTCGGCCCGCCGCTGGAGGTCTACGACCGCCCGGCGGACGAGTTCGTCGGCGGTTTCCTCGGCGCCCCGCCGATGAACTTCCTGCCGGCCCGGGTCGACCGGGCCGACGGCCGGGCACGGTTGGGGATCGGCGACCAGTCCACCCCCGCACCGCCGCTGCTCGGCGACTATTCCGGTGACGAGGTCACGGTGGGGATCCGGGCCGAGAACATCGAGGTCCACGACGCCGACGGGCCGGACCGGCTGGCGGCCCGGGTGGAGGTGGTCGAGCCGACCGGGGCGGCCATCCTGCTCACCGTGGAGCTGGCCGGCCGGCAGCTCAAGGTGCAGGCGCCGTCGACGTTCCGGATCGGTCCCGGCAGCCCGGTCTGGCTCGCCGTCGACCCGGACCGGCTGCGCTGCTACCACCCCGCCGACTCGACCGCGATCGGGGTTCCCGGCTGATTCCGCGACCGGCCGGGCCGGGGCGGCGGAGCGGTCGAGGTGCCCTCCGGGTACGGTGATCCACGGCTCCACCCGGTCGATGCCCCGCTGCCGCCGCTGCGATTGGGTACCCGCCCGCCCCGCTGGGTACGGTGTGCACGTGCTGGAATCGGGAGTCCTGCTCAGCGGGCGTTACCGCCTGGACGAGCGTGTTGCCACCGGTGGGATGGGCGACGTGTGGCGCGGTACCGACGTGGTGCTCGGGCGTCGGGTCGCGGTCAAGGTGTTGCTTCCCTCGCTGCTGGCCGACCCCGACTTCATCGCCCGGTTCCGGGCCGAGGCCCGGATGCTGGCCACCCTGCACCACCCCGGCATCGTGCAGGTCTTCGACTACGGCGAGGACGAACTGCCCACCGGCCGTACCGACTACCTGGTGATGGAGTACGTCGACGGCGAGCCGCTCTCCGCGCGGATCCGGGACACCGGACGACTCGGCGTGGTCGACGCGATGCACGTGGTGGCGCAGGTCGCCCAGGCGCTGCACGCCGCGCACCAGGGCGGGATCGTGCACCGCGACGTCAAGCCGAGCAACCTGCTGGTGCAGGCCGACGGCACCGTCCGGCTGCTCGACTTCGGGGTGGCCCGCTCGGTCAACATCACCAGCATCACCAGCTCGAACGCGGTACCCGGTACCGCGCTCTACATGGCGCCGGAGCAGGCCGCCGGCAAGCCCGTCTCGGCCGCCACCGACATCTACGCGCTCGGCGCGGTGGCGTACCAGTGCGTGGCCGGGCAGCCGCCGTTCAGCGGGGAGAACCCGTTGCAGGTCGCGGTGAAGCACCTGCACGAGGAGCCGGATCCGCTGCCGGCGGACGTACCCGCTCCGGTGGCCGAGCTGATCGGGCGGGCTCTGGCCAAGGACCCGGTCGACCGCTATCCGGACGCGGCGGCGATGGCGACGGCGGCCCGGGCCGCCGCGATCCACCCGGAGGTGGTGGCGGCGGACGCGGCGGGCGGCGTCGACGGCGGGGGCATCGCCCCGGCACCGTCGCCGACCGCGGTCACCGGGCTCGGGCTCCGCGCGGCGGCGGGCGGCACGGGCCGGGCCGGCGGTGCCGGCGCGGGGAGCGGGCCGAGCACCCTGACCGACAATCCGGTGGTCGGCTCGGGCGGTCGGGACCGGGAACCAGGCCTCGGCATCCTCACCCTGGCCGGGATCGCCGCCGTGGTGGGGGTGGGCGCGGCGGTGGTGACCGCGGTGATCGCCCTCAAGATGGCCGACGACGCCCCGGCGACGAAGGCGCCGCCGTCCCCGCCGCCCAGCAGCAGCGCGACGGTGGAGGCGCACATCCCGGATCAGCCGTCGGCGACGGTGCCCAACGGGCAGGAGACCAACCCGGACCGCCCTCGGGACAGTCCCCGACCGCGTCCCACCACCTCGCCGAAGCCGAGCCCGACTCCGGACAGCGAACCGACCGAGGAGCCGACCGAGTCGTCGCCGCCGACGAATCCGCCGCCGAGCAACCCGCCGACCGGTCCGGAGAACCCGCCGGGCAGTGGCGGGCCGGTCGAACCGGGCAACGGCTGAGTCGTACGCCCACGCACTGTTGGTAGTCTCCGCACTACGGACGGTACGATGGGCCGCGTTCTCGACAGACCACGAAATACTTCCCTTTATCCCCGTTTCCGGGGTGATCATCGATAAATCCCCCTAAGGTGTCCTCGACGTTGTCGAAGCCCGGTGGGAGCCCGCATGAGCAGGGAAAAGCTGGTTGTCGTTGGTCAGGGATACGTCGGCCTGCCCCTCGCGGTGGCCGCCGTGGAGTCGGGACTGGACGTGGTCGGACTCGACCTCGACACCGACCGGATCAAGCGGCTCGGCAGCGGGGAATCGTTTGTCGAGGACATCTCCGACCAGCGGCTCGGTGCGGCGCTGGCCACCGGCCGCTACCTGCCGACCAGTGACTACGCCGACGCCCGGGACTTCGACGTCTGCGTGATCAGCGTCCCGACCCCGCTGCGGGACGGCGTACCGGACCTCAGCTACGTGGAGCAGGCCGGCGCGGCACTCGCCCCGTACCTCCGCCGCGGCTGCACCGTCATCCTGGAGTCGACGACCTACCCCGGTACGACCGAGGAACTGCTCCGGCCGCTGCTCGAGGAGGGCAGCGGGCTGCGCAGCCCCGACGACTTCCACCTCGGCTACAGTCCGGAGCGGATCGACCCGGGCAACCCGGTCTGGCGGCTGGAGAACACCCCGAAGGTGGTCTCCGGGATGGGGCCGGCGGCGCTGGACCGGGTCGACTCGTTCTACCGCCGGATCGTGGAGCGGACCGTACCGGTCGACTCGACCCGGGTCGCCGAACTCACCAAACTGATCGAGAACACGTTCCGCCAGGTCAACATCGCGCTCGTCAACGAACTGGCCACCTTCAGCCACCAGCTCGGCATCGACATCTGGCAGGCCATCGACGCCGCGGCGACCAAGCCGTTCGGGTTCATGTCCTTCCGGCCGGGCCCCGGAACCGGCGGCCACTGCCTGCCGATCGACCCCTGCTATCTCTCCTGGCAGGTGAAGCGCCGGCTCGGTCGGCAGTTCCGGTTCATCGAGCTGGCCAGCGACATCAACCACACCATGCCGGAGTACGTGGCGCAGCGGGTGATGGCCGGGCTGAGCAGCCGGGGCCGGCCGCTGCGGGGTGCCCGGCTGCTGATGATCGGTCTGGCGTACAAGAAGAACACCGGTGACCTGCGGGACTCCCCCGCGATCGACCTCGCCGGCCGGCTGCACGCGCTCGGGGCCCGGATCAGGGCGGTGGAGCCGTACGCCGATCCCCGGCACGTGCCGACCGAGCTGGCGATGGTCGAGCTGACCGAGGAGGAGGTCCGGCACGCCGACGCGGTGGTGGTGGTCACCGACCACGACGGGCTCGACTACGACATGATCATCAGAACCGCCCGGTACGTCTTCGACAGCCGCGACCGCTGCCGCGGCCCGGTGGTCGAACGCCTGTAACGCCACCGGCCGGGTCCGGTCACGCCGGCCGGGCCGGCAGCGGCCGACGGGCCTCCGCCGGCAGCGGCGGGCCGTCGCCGGGACCGGACGACGGCGGGTCAGCGGGCCCGGGCCAGCATGCCGACCGGCTCGACGTGCTCGGTCGGCCAGCAGCCCCGGGACATCGCGAGCCGGTGGTAGAGGTCCCGGGTGGCCGCCACCAGCCGGGGCGTGCCGAACGCCTCCCTAATCTCGGTCAGCGCCGTCCGGCCCATCCTCCCCCGCAACTCGTCGTCGCCCAGCAGCCGCAGCACCGCCCGGCTCAGCCCGTTGACGTCCCGACGATCGCAGAGCAGTCCGGTCCGGCCGTGCCGGACCACCTCGGCGGTGCCGCCCACGTCGGTCGCCACCACCGGCCGGCCGGCGTGACCGGCCTCGACCAGCGTCAACGGCGTCGCCTCGTGGTCCGAGGTCTGCAACACCAGGTCGGCGGCGGCGTAGACCGTCTCCGGATCCGACCGCCAGGGCAGGAAGGTCACCTCGATCCGGCTGGCGGCGGCCGCCCTGACCACCTCGGTCAACCGGTCACCCTCGCCGCAGACCACGAACCGGACATCGGACCGGGTACGCCGGACCGCCCGGGCCACCGCGAGGAACCGGTCCGGCCGCTTGTGCGTACTCAGCGGACCGAGGTACGCCACCACCGGCCCGGTCTCGGGCAGGCCGAGGGTACGCCGTGCCCGGGCCCGCTCGGGCAGCGGAGACAGGCTCGCCCCGGGCGGCATCACGATGTACTGGTCGGGGCGGCCGATCGAGGCGGCCAGCAGGTCGTCGCGGACCCGGGCACCGACCGCGACCAGGGCGTGGCTGGCCCGGGCCAGCATCGACTCGGCACCCGCGACGAACTGGCCGGCGACCGGCGGTGACCCGGGGAGTGGATGGGTGTGGAAGGTGTGCACCCGGATCGGGACCCGGCAGGTGACCGCCGCGACCCGGCCCAGCAGGCCGGCCCGCAGGTCGTGGGTGTGCACCAGGTCCGGTTGGAAGTGGCGGATCTCCGCGATCAGCGCTGCCGTGGCCCGGATGTTGTCGACCGGCCGGACCGGACGGCGGAGTGCGGGCAGCACCCTGACCGGTACGTCGGAGGCACGCAGCCGGCGGTAGTCGCCGGCACCCGGCTCGACCGGGCCCGCGTAGAGCCGCTGCTCGAAGCGGTCCGGGTCCAGCCCTCGCATCAACGCGCCAACCTGCGGCGCGGCTTCGTCCACAGCCATTCGGGAGATGATCCGCAGCACCCGGAGCGGTCGCATGACCAGACCTTTCGCGCGTCGCGGCGCGACCGATCCGGTGATCGGTCGCGCCGAAATCAGCCTTTGATCCCGTTATACGCCTTATCCGTGGAGATAGGCCGATGATCTGGCAAATTTGGAGGGTCGACAGTGGCCGACGGCCGGATCGGCCGATGTCGACGCAGGCCGGCGGGCCCGGCCTGCCGGTAAGGTGGTCGTCCATGACAGCACGCCGGGCGAGCGCCGGCCGGATCCGGTGAGCGTCCTCCGGGTACGCGGGCGTGCCCTGCCCGACGGGGAATGGGTCGACCTCTACGCCGACGGCGACCGCTGGACCACCGATCCGGTCCGGAACGCCGTACTGGTCGCCGAGGGGTGGCTGCTACCCGGCCTGGTCGACGCGCACACCCACCCCGGGGCCGAGGCGCCCGGTCGACCGCTGGACGAGAAGTTGCTCCGCGTCGACCTGGGCCGGCACGCCGAACACGGGGTGACCCTGATCCGCGCACCGGGCCTGGCCGGTGAGCCACCGTCCTGGTTCGGCACCGACCCCGACCTGCCCCGCGCGGTCCACGCCGGACCGTGGATCGCCCAGCACGGCCAGTTCTTCGCCGACTGGGGCCGCCGGGCCAGCCACGCCGACCTACCGGAGGTCGCCGCTGCCCAGGCCGCCCGGACCGGTTGGGCGAAGGTGATCGCCGACTGGCTGCCGGGGGACGACCCGCTGCCGGTGGACGTACTCCGGGACGTGGTGGCCGCGGTGCACGGCGTTGGGGGGCGGGTCGCCGTACACACCCAGCACGCGGCGGGCGGCGCGGCAGCGGTGGCGGCCGGAGTCGACTCGGTCGAGCACGGCATGCACCTGGACCCGGCCCTGCTGCACCGGATGGCGGAGCAGGGCACGGCCCTGACACCCACACTCTCGATCATCAACGGCGCACTCGACCGGCTGCGCGACGCCGCCGACACCCCACGTCGGCGCTGGGGGTGGAGCGGTGCCCTCGCCCACGGACCACTGGTCGCCGCCGCCGCCGAGGCCGGGGTCACGCTGTTGGCCGGTACCGACTCCCGGCCACACGGACGGATCGCCGACGAGGTCCGCGCGCTGGTGGCCGCCGGGGTACCCCCGCACGTCGCGCTCGGTGCCGCGTCCTGGACCGCCCGGGACTACCTCGGCCTGCCGGGCCTCGTTCCGGGCGCCCCCGCCGACGCCGTCGTCTACCCCGACGATCCCCGCGACGACCTCGACCGGCTGGATCACCCCAGCGCGGTGCTGCTGCGGGGACGACTCGTCCGGGCAGCCGCCGGATAGTCGGCAGCCAGGCACCGCCCCGACCGGCGGTCCGAACCGGTCCGGACTGGACGGAATCGGACCGAACTGGACCGGGACGGTGGCTCAGCGGCGTTCCAGCAGCACCACGGGGATCTGCCGGGGCGTCTGTTCGGCGTACGTCCGGTACATCGGGAAGATTCCCGCCATCAACTCCCAGAGCCGGGCCCGCTCGGCAGGGTCGGCGACCCGGGCCCGGGCGGCGAACCGGTCGGCCCGGACCTGCACCCGCACCGACGGGTCTGCCAGCAGGTTGAGAAACCAGCTCGGGTGCCGGGCGGCGGCACCGTTCGAGGCCACCACGACGTACCGGTCGTCGTCCCGCCCGTAGATCAACGCGGTCCTGCGCAGGGCGCCGGTCCGCCGGCCCCGGGTGGTGATCAGCAGGGTCGGAAAGCCCTGGTAGTCGTGTCCATCCGCCCCGTCGGTCTCCAGATAGCGCCGGATGTGCGCCGACACCCAACCCGTGGGGCTGTCCCGTACCGCCCCCGGCGCCCCGTCCCGTTCGTCGTGCGTCCCGGTCATCCGTCTCCCCCGGCCGTCCACGGTGCCATCCGGGCACCCCGGTCCTGCGCCGGCTCGGCCGACCGGCGTCGACCGGTACCGGCCCAGCTTCTCACGCGGCCGACCTCGGCCGGTCGAAGTAGTGCACCTCCTCGCGGCTGATCAGCCCGTCGGTCACGGTGTAGAGGGACATCTTCCGGCTGGTGGAGCGCACCCCGGTCGGCCGGTGCGTCTCGTCGAAGCTGAACCGGACGGCGAACCGGTCGCCGGCCAGGAACGGCCCGTCGACCCGTACGCCGTGGATGTCGAGATCGGCGTTGAGCCGCCGGCTGTTCGCCATGATGGCCGCCACACCACGTACCTCGACCGGCTCTCCCCCGGTCTCGATCGGCGCGACCCGGGCAACGTCCGGCGCCAGCAGCGGTGCGACCAGGTCGAACCGTCCCCTCTGGACCAGCGAGACGTACCGCTGCGCGAGGCCCCGCACCGAGAGCGGGCGGAAGTCGTCCGCGTGGTCGGCCGCCCACTCCCGGAAGGTACGCGCCGGTACCCCGGTCACCTCCTGCACGGTCCGGGTCACCGGCTCCGCTTCGCTGACCAGCCCCGCCCAGTACGCCAGCGCCCCGTCGACCTGTTCGCCGTCGCCCCACGCCGCGAGGAGTTCCTGGCGTGCCTGCTCGACCGGAATCTCCACCCAGCGCACCGGCCGGCCGACCGCCTCGCCGATCAGCCGCGCCTGCTCGGCCTGGGTCACCGGCTCCGGCCCGGTGAGCACGTACTTCCGGCCGGCGTGCCCCCGCTCGGTCAGCGCCCGGACCGCCACCGCCGCGATGTCACGCTCGTGGACCAGTGACCGGGCGGCCTCGCCGTAGACCCAGCGGACCGTTCCGGTGGCGCGGATCTGATCCGCCCACTCCAGCGTGTTGGTGGCGAACCCGCCGGCGCGCAGGAAGGTCCAGCTCGACCCGGAGGTCTCGATCAGCCGCTCGACCTCGCCCCAGAATCCGTTCCGGGCCGGGTCCTGGTCGTCCCGGACGTTCATCGCGGAGAGGTAGACGACGTGCACCCCGGGTGCGGTGACAGCGTCCACGACCGCCGGGGCCAGCTCGGCGCTGAAGAACGGCCAGAGCAGGAAGACCCCGTCGACCCCGGCGGCGGCCCCGGCCAGCGTGGCCGGGTCGGCGAGGTCGCCGCGGACCGGGGTCGCGCCGTCGGGCAGGTCGGCCCGGTCGGGATCCCGGACCAGCGCCCGGACGCCGGCACCGGCTGCCAGCAGCCCGGTGACCACGTGCCGTCCCACGTTCCCGGTCGCGCCGATGACCAGGACTGTTCGGTTGTCGCCCATCTCAGTTCCCCCTCGTACCCGCCGGGGCCGACCGGATGCGGCCGGCCCGGGGCCCCGGTGCGGGACCGCCGAAACCAGGCTCGGACTTAAACAAAGGTTCAAGTCAAGCTAGCCTCGGCGGGGTGACGGCAATTTCCTGGCAGGCGGAGGAACTCACGATCGGCGAACTCGCCGAGCGCAGCGGCGTACCCGCGTCGGCGCTGCGGTTCTACGAGCGGCAGGGGCTGATCGGCAGCCGTCGTACCTCGGGAAACCAGCGGCGCTACCACCGCAGCACGCTGCGGAAGGTCGCCTTCATCCGGGCGTCGCAGAGCGTAGGCATACCGCTGTCGCTCATCGGAGAGGTGCTCGGCTTCCTGCCGGAGGACGTCGCGCCCACCCGGGAGTTCTGGCTCCGCGCGTCGGAGTGCTGGAGCGCCGAACTGAACGACCGGATAGCCCGGCTGGAACGGATGCGCGACCTCTTCACCGAGTGTGTCGGCTGCGGCTGCCTCTCCTTCGAGCAGTGCGGGCTGGTCAACCCGCGAGACGTACTCGGCGAACAGGGCTCGGGACCGCGCCGGTTGCAGTGACCGGTCCGGCCGCCGCCCGCCGGACGACTCAGGCCGCGCCTCGGGCAACGGCGGCGTTTGCACGGGATCGGGCGATGGGTATCAGGACCCACAACACTCCCGGCGGGACCGGGGCCGGCAGGGGGTTCGCACGCCGGTCACCGCGCCGGGTCGATCCGCATTCCACCCCCGAGGAGGCTCTCATGCGTTACGGATCGATAGGCGGCGTCATCGTACTGCTGTGGCTGATCATCGGCGCGATCGCGGCCGGGCAGCGCGGCTACTTCGACCGGAGCAACGACAACTGTGCCGAGGTCGGCACCACCATCGTGACGGTGATCGCCGGACCGCTCAACTACGTCGGGTTGAACCCCGAGATCGAGTGTGACGTGCCCGAGCCCTCGCGCTGACCTGGGCCGTTCACTACCGACCGACGGTTTCCCCGTCCGCGTCCGGTTTCCCGGTCGCGAGTTCGAGCTGCACGGTGGCGATCTCCCAGGCTCGCAGCGGCAGCCGGACCGCCCCGTCCACGCCAACCGACAGCGGCGGGGGGGGGGGGGGGCCCCCCCCCCCCGGGGGGCGGCGCCGCCCCCCCCCCCCCCCCCCCCCCCCCCCGCTCGGATCGGCCGGCCCGCCCCGAGGGTGGCCACCGTGTCGGCGGGATGCTCCGCCACCACCCGCACCTCGACCAGGCCGTCCCGGTCCCGCACACTGCTCAGCACCACCCCGGCCCCGGCGACGGAGAGACCCGTCCGGCCCGGCGGGACCGCACCGCCGCCCGGACCGGTGCCGGCGAAGCTCAGGAACCCGTGCCGGTACGCCTCCGCCGCCGCCGAAACCCCGGCGGCATGCCACCGGCCCCGGAACGGCAACAGCGCGAACTCGGCCGTCCGCTCCCCCCGGCACTGTGCCGACGGCGTCGGCACCTGCGGCCCGGCCGGCTCGTCCCGCATCGGGTTCCGGTTCCGGGAGAGCATCCCGACCGACCGCAGCAGGGTCAGGGCCAGTTCCCGACCGCCGTCGACCAGCTCGTACTCGCTCGGCTGGGTGAGCAGCACCGCCAGCGAGCCGCCGGCACCGCCGGCCGCCACGAACCCGGCCGCCGGATAGGTCGGCAGCGGTACCTCGCCTGAGCCGCCCTCGCTGGTCAACCCGCGTGCGACGACCGCGAACTGGCCCTGGGCGTACGACACGTCGGCCCGGGACGGCAGCGGCAGGTGTGCCCGTACCCGATGGTCTGCCGACCGGTTGTCGAAGCTCACCGTCACCCGGACGAACGGCTCGGCCGCCCGCAGCTCCAGCCGGGTCGTCACGGTCACCGACTCGGTACGCACCGACCGGGTCCCCGCCACCACCTCCGCCGCCACCGGCCACCGGTAGGTACGCAGCACGTCCAGTACCGCCGTGACCGGACCCTCGTGCAGGATCGCGGTCCGCACCGACTGCGCCTTGTCGACCAGCGAGTCCGTTGCCGGCGGCGCGTAGTTGTAGCTGTCCCCGACGTCCCCGCCGTCGACGATCCGGCCGAGTCCCTCGACCCGCAGCCCGTCGGGGGTGTACAGCCCCAGCGTCCCGTCGTCGGCCACCTCCACCCGGAGCAGCCCGTTGTCCAGTGTCCGGCCCCGGGCCCGGGCCTCCGGTGGCCGCGCCGGCCCTCCGGTGGGGCCGGACCGGGTCGCACCACCGGCCGGAACGGCGAGCCTGCCGCCGTCTTCCGGCTCGGCGAGCCTGCCGGCGTTCTCCGGGTCGTCCCGCGTGGCGCCGTCCGCCGGTACCGGCCGGACGCTGGTCCAGCCGAGTGCGGGCACCTCGACCAGCGCGGCGACCGTCGCCCGGGGTTCGGCGAGGATCCGCACCCGCCACCGCCGACCGGTACCGCCCGGCCTGCCCGACCAGCCGCGACCCGGGTCACCGTCCGCGGCGGGCTGGTGCGGCTCGGCACCGACGGCCGGGCGAGGATCGGCGGTGTCGGCGCCGTCCGGGCGGGCTGTCGCCTCGGCCAGCGCCGCCCGCACCTCGGCGACGTCGAATGTCTGGTCACCGTGGCGGGCGACCTGGAAGGTGAGAGCGCCGGGCCGGCCGGGACGGCCGTCGGGACCGGCCGGCCGGGGCGGCGAGACCGACCATCGGGTGACCTCCTGTCCGTACAGCTCGACGCCGTGCAGCCGGGCCAGCACGACGGGCAGGTCGGTCTCGTCGTACCAGTCGTCGGCGAGCAGCGTCGGTGCGGCCGCCAGCCGCTGGGTGGGCACCACCTGGCCGGCACCCGTGTGCAGGGCGACCGGTGCCCCGGCGGCCGGCAGGGCCACGTCCAGCCGGACCAGCCCGGTCCGGGGTCGGGGCGTCGGGTTGAAGACCACGTAGCCGTCCCGGGGCGTGCCGGCGGCGTACCCCCCGCCGACCAGGTCGTGCACCGCCCGGCCGAGCTGTTCCGCCTCGGCGATCCGGGTCGCCACCTGCTCCGCCGTCTCGTCACAGCCGCAGCCGGTCACCGAGTCGTGGCAGCTCGCCTCGATCAGCCGGATCCAGGCCATGTCGAGGAAGCGCTGAGCCGACCCGTCGTACCAGAGGGTGCGCAGCGGTTCGGCGTACCGCTCGACGCAGCGTTCGGCCCGGCCCATCGCCTGCTTCAGGTGCGCCCGCACCGAGTAGACCCCGGGCAGGATGTTCGCCCGGGCGTGTGAGCGGAGTTCGCCGTGTACCTCCGGCAGGCCGGCGACCCCGGCCGGCTGCTCGGCGAAGTAGTCGGTCAGGGTGCCGAGCCGCAGCCGCAGGCCGGTCCGCTCCGCCGCCTCGGCCAGCAGGTCGGGGGTGGCGGCGGCCGGGGCCCCGTGGTCGGCGCCGTACATCGCCAGCATCGGGGCCGTCGGTTCGGCGTCGTCCGGGCGCCAGGCGCCGAGCCGCTCGGCCAGCTCGGTGGCGCGGCGGGTCACCAGGGCAGGGTTGTCCACCAGGCCGGCGGCGTTGCCGTACCCGCCGTGCAGGTATTCGGTCCGGATCGCGGTGCCGTCCGGGGCGGTCCAGGCGAAGGCGGAGCTGCGTACCCGTTCCGGCACACCCCGCCAGACGCAGGCGTGCGCCAGTCCGGCACCGGCCAGGATCTGCGGCATCTGGGCGACGTGCCCGAACATGTCGGGCAGGTAGCCGACCGGCATGGCCGCGCCGAACCCGGCGGCGCGGCGCAGCCCCAGCTCCAGGTTGCGGACGATGTTCTCGCCCGAGCAGAGGAACTCGTCGAGCAGGATCTGCCACGGGCCGACGGCCAGCCGGCCGGTCGCGACCAGGGCGGCGACCCGGTCCCGCCACTCGGGGCGTACCTCCAGGTAGTCGTCGACGGCGGCGAGCTGGCCGTCCAGGGTGAACCGCTGGCGCGGATCGCGCTCCATCCGTTCGAACACCTCGTCGAGGAGTGCCACCAGGCGGAGCCGGAAGCGCTGGAACGGCTCGTACCACTCGCGGTCCCAGTGGGTGTGCGGCACCACCATGATGCTCGCCGGTACGCCCACTGCGGCACGTCCACCCTCGTCCGTCGTCATCCGGTCGCCGCCTCTCCACCCACCGCCGTACCGGTCAGCTCCCCGAACCGGCGGACCACCTGTTGACTGGTCACGATGTCGGCCGCGCCGCCGGCCAGCCCGGTCCGGGGCGGGACACCCGCGGTGACCATGGCGTGGAAGGCGACGAGTTGTCGCTCGAAGGCCGAGAGGTCGCCCCGGTGGACGCAGCGGCGCTGGATGCCGTCGTCCCCGTCCCGCACGGTCAGCGTGGCCGGTCGGTCCGGCCGGTACGGCGTCGGGAAGAGCAGCTCGAACGAGCCCCGGGCGTGGTGCAGGGTGACGGTCTCCCGGTAACCGGGGTAGTCCGGCAGGTACAGCCAGCGGATGCCGTACCGGCCGCCCGTGGGCAGCTCGCCGCTGACCTCGACCGAGGGTTCGTGTCCGGGTGCCGGCTCGGCCGGCCAGAGCGCGACGTGCTGCACCGTGCCCGGTGCGCCGGTGAGCAGCCGGAGCAGGGAGAGGTCGTGCGAAACGCTGTTGATCATGATTTGGTAGAGCGCCCGGACCGCCGGGTCCGGCCCGACCGCCCGGGTCAGCAGCTCGTCGGCGCGCTCGCGCAGCTCCCGGACCCGTTCCGCATCCGCGTCGGTCGGTGCCGGTGCCAGCCGGTGGGCGGCGAGCTGTGACTCGCCGCTCGGATGCAGCACCGTCACCTCGACCGCGTGCACCGCCCCGCCGCCACCGATCCGGTCGAGTTGGCGGGCGAGTTCGACCACCACCGGGTCGTACTGCTTCATGTAGCCGACCATCAGCCGGTCCGCCCCGGCCAGCAGCGGGGCCAGCTCGGCGGCCTCGGCCCGGGTGTGCGCGAGCGGCTTCTCGCAGAACACCGGTACGCCCCGGCGCAGCGCCGCCGCCGCGAGGTCGCCGTGCGAGCCGGAGGTGAGCAGCAGCACCGCGTCCAGGCCGGCGACGTCGAGCAGCTCGGCACCGTCGACCAGCCGGCACCGCTCGGGTACGCCGTACCGCCCGCCCACCTCGTGGGCCCGGCTCGGCGACAGGTCGGCGACGGCGACCAGCTCGAAGAGGTCGCGACGGCGTTCCAGCAGCGGCAGGTGCACCGTCTGGGCGATCACGCCCAGCCCGGCGACCGCCACCCGGAGCCGCTTGCCCGGGCTCACGCCCGCACCCCGCCCCGTCACCGCACGCCCAACCCGCGCAGGTACTCCCGGTTGGCCCGCTGTGCGGCCAGCATCTCGGCGACGTCGGAGCGGCCGGCCGGGGCATCCTGCTCCACCACCAGCCAGCCCGCGTAGCCGATCTCGCGCAGCGCCGCCAGTACACCGGGGAGGTCCACCCCGCCGGCACCCAGCCGGCAGAACCCGCCGGCCGCGACCACCTCGGTCAGTCCGCCGCCGGCCGACCGGACCCGGCGGTGCGCGGCCAGGTCGGCGTCCTTGACGTGCACCTGGCGGATCCGGGAACCCCAGCGGCGGACCGCCGCGACCGGGTCTCCGCCGGCCAGCCAGAGGTGTCCGGTGTCCAGGCAGACCGAGACGTCGGTCAGCTCCAGCAGCCGGTCCGCCTCCTCCGCCGTCTCCACGTCGGTGCCGAGGTGGTAGTGGAAGACCGGCTCGAGGCCGCGCTCCCGGCACCGGTCCGCCGCCCGCTGCACCCGGCCGGCGAAGCCCGGCCAGGCGTGCGCCGGCAGCGCCAGGCCGGGTTCGTGCGGCACACCCGGCCGGGCCATCCGGGCCGGGTCGGCCGAACAGGCCAGCGTGGGCCGGGGCGCGAACCGGGGGTCGTCGACCGGGGCCGCGCCGAAGACGTCCAGCGCGGCGTCCAGGCCGGGCAGGTCGGCGGCGAACCCGTCGGGATCGGCGAACCGCAGATCCACCCAGCCGCCGGCCAGGCCGAACCCGACCCGGTCCAGCCGGCGCCCGAGCCCGTCCCCGGTGCCGAGATAGCCGAGCGGGCCGCTGTCGATGCCCCGGTAGCCGGCCTCGGCCAGCCCGTCGAGCAGCTCGTCCGGGCGCAGCGGCGCCGCCTCCGGGGCGTAGATGCCGAAGCTGACCGGCGCGTTCGCCACCCGTACCGCTGCGGCCGGGTGCGCGGGCTCGTCCGTCGTCACGCGCACAGCGCGATCACCTCCGTCCGGTACGACTCCAGCAGGTGCAGCCCGTCCGCCGCCGGCAGCAGTACCCGGTCGCCCCGGATCACCTGCCGTGCCCCGTCCGGCCGGACCAGCACGGTCCCGTCGGCGTCCAGGGCGAGCAGTTCGGCACCGAGTCGGAGCAGCAGCGGCGCGTCCGGCCCGGCCGACACGGCGGTACGCCCCGCCGCCAGCCCGGCCAGCAGCGCCCCGGCGTCCGGGGCATCGGTCGGGTCCTGCACCGACTCGGCCAGTACCCAGGTGGTGGGGGTACCCGGCGCCGGGTCACCGGGCCGGTGGAAGTCGCTGCCCCCGACCGGTACGACGTCCGGCCGCCAGGCCTGCGCCCAGGCCAGTGGTGCTCCCCAGGTCCGGTCCCACCAGCCGGAGTGCCAGATCTCGGCCAGCCGGGGCCGGGTGCGCAGCGGCTGCCGCCAGGCGCAGTCGACGGCGAGCGGGTGGTTGATCGAGAGAAGCCCGCCGGCCAGCTCCGCCGCCGCCACCCACTCGTCGGCCGGTCGCCGGAAGTCGATCCAGCCGGTCGGGCCGAAGACGTTGGCGTGGCCGTGGTCGGTGGTCACCTCCTGACCGGGCAGCAGGGCGACGCCGTACCGGGCGCTCGCGGCGGGCAGCTCGGCGTGGTGGCTCACCGTGTTGTGGTCGGTGACCGCGAGGAAGTCCAGGCCCTGGTCGACGGCGAGGGCGGCGAGTTCCGGCACCGTGCTGGAGCCGTCGCTGTGCACGGTGTGCGCGTGCAGGTCACCGGCGAGCCAGCGGAGCCCGTCGACGGCCGGTACGGGTCGACGGGGGCGGCGCTCGGGCCGGGCCGGGGCCGGGGCCGGCTCCGGCGGTGCCGGCCGGGTGCCGCTGGTGGTGGCGGTGACGGTGAAGTCCAGCCCGTCCGGCGGGATCCGGTGCAGCCGGAGGAGCACCTGCCACCGCCCCGGTTCCAGCTCGCCGGGGAGGTAGCCGGGGGTGGCCCAGTCGACGGCGACGGTGAACCGGTCTCGGGCACCGCCGGACCAGCCCCGGAAGCCGGCCGTACCCTGGCAGCCGAGGTCCAGCACCCCGGCCTCGTGCGGATAGTCGAGCCGCACGTGCAACGCGGCGGTACCGGGCGGCACCTCCACCGGCAGCGGCCGGATCATCTCCGCCGCGCGGTCGTCGAGGGTCCATCGCCCCCGGTGCGTCGTCACCCGGTCCCGCACTGCCGCACCCCCGATCCGCTCTCGTCCGTCCGGTCAGCCCGATCCGTCCACCGCACCGCCGACCGCCAGCACGGACGGTGTGGTGGCGGCGAGCAGTTCGCCGTCCCGGTAGAGCAGCGAGCGGCCCTCGCGCGGCACCACCCAACCGGTGTCGCCGAGTTCCGGCTCGTGCCCCTCCGGCACCACCACCTGGAGACCGACCCCGGAGACCCCGTCCGGGTCGGGCAGGTCCAGCGAGACCAGTGAACTGCTGCCGAGGTTCTCCACCACGACCACCCGGCCGGAGAGCGCGTCCCGCACCGGGGCGGGGTGCAGGTCGAGGTACTCCGGGCGTACCCCGTAGACCACCCGGTCGCCGTCGGCGACCAGGGTGCGGGCCGCCTCGGGCAGCGGCAGCCGGGTCCCGGCGACCAGCACGGCGTCGCCGGCCACCTCGGCGTCGAGCAGGTTCATCGGGGTGGAGCCGATGAACCCGGCCACGAAGGTGTTCGCCGGGCGCCGGAACACCTCGACCGGGGTGCCCACCTGACGGATCCGGCCGCCCTCCAGCACCGCGATCCGGTCCGCCAGGGCCAGCGCCTCGGCCTGGTCGTGGGTGACGAAGACGCAGGTGACCCCGAGTTCCCGCTGCAACCGCTTGAGGAAGGTCCGGGCCTCCAGCCGGAGCCGGGCGTCCAGGTTGGAGAGCGGTTCGTCGAGCAGGAAGACCTGCGGATGGCAGGCCATCGCCCGAGCCAGCGCGACCCGCTGCTGCTGGCCGCCGGAGAGCTGGCCGGGGCGCCGGTCGAGCAGCCCGGTCAGGCCCAGTTCGGCGGCGGTCCCGGCGGCCTTTTCGCGCCGGGTCGACCGGGGCACCTTCTTGACCCGCAGCGGATAGCCGATGTTCTCCTCGACGGTCATGTGCGGGAAGAGCGCGTAGTCCTGGAAGACCATCGCCACGTCCCGGCGGCCCGGCTGGAGGTTCGTGACGTCGCGGTCGCCGATCTCGACGGCGCCCTCGGTGGCCACCTCCAGCCCGGCGATCGTACGCAGCAGCGTCGTCTTGCCGCAGCCGGAGGGGCCGAGCAGTGCGAAGAACTCGCCGTCGGCGATGGTCAGGTCGAGCCTGTCCAGGGCCCGGACGCCGCCGGGATAGACCTTGCCGAGCCGGCGCAGGGTGATGGCGGCCATCAGCGCTTGATCCCTCCGTGGAACCGGAAGCCGTACCGGCTGCTGACGAAGACGAACATCAGCACCACCGGCAGCGAGTAGAGCAGCGAGAAGGTGGAGAGCAGCGCCAGGTTCGCCTGGCCGCCCTCGGTGTAGAGGGTGTACATGATCACCGCTGCCGGTGCCTTGTCCGGGTTGCGCAGCAGCAGGAACGGCACCAGGAAGTTGCCCCAGACGTTCGCCACCGCCCAGACCGCCACGGTGGCCAGCCCGGGTCGGACCATCGGCAGCACGATCTGCCAGACGATCTGCACCGGGCTGGCCCCGAAGACCCGGGCCGACTCCTCGTACGAGGTCGGCGTGCTGTCCATGAAGTCCTTCAGGATGAAGATCGCCGCCGGCAGCAGCCCACCACTGAGGATCAGGATCACGCCGAGCCGGGAGTCGATCAGGTTGAGCCGGAAGGCCAGCTCGTAGAGGGGCACCATGGTGGCGGTGCCGGTGACGATGGAGGAGAGCAGCAGGAGTCCGTAGAGGAGAGCGTCCCGGCCCGGCACCCGGACCCGGCTCAGCGCGTACGCGGCGAGGGCCGCGAACGTCACCACCAGGACCGCCGTACCGCCGGAGAGCAGGATCGAGTTCCACAGCGACCGGAGCGCGTACGGGTTGTCCAGCAGGGCCCGGAAGTTGTCCAGAGTGAACTCGGGCAGCGATGTGGTGATCGTCGGGGTCCGGTCGAAGGGTGCGGTGGCGAGCCAGAGCAGTGGCAGCGCGAAGAAGCCGAGTACCAGGGAGACGAAGGTGTAGCGGCCGATCTGGGCCAGCGCGCCCCGCCAGCCGAGGGTCGCCGCGGGGCCGGTCGCCGCCGGGCGGGTCGTCGCGGTACGGGTCGTCGTCTCCGGGCCCGCCGTCATCGCCGGACCTCCCGCCGCTGGCCGAGGGTGCGCAGGTAGACCAGCGCGATGACGAGGTTGATCAGCAGCATCAGGAAGGAGATCGCCGCGCCGAACCCGAGTTCACCACCGGAGAGGGCGATCTTGAATACGTAGACCGGAAGGATCTCGGACCGCTGCTCGGGACCGCCCGCCGTGATCAGGAACGGGGTGAAGTCGTTGAAGGTCCAGAGGCTGATCAGCAGCAGGTTGGTCAGCACGTGCCCACGGATGCGCGGAAAGACCACGTCGCGCAGTTGCTGCCAGCCCGAGGCCCCGGCCAGCCGGGCGGTCTCCAGGTGCGACGGCGGCACGTTCTGCAGGGCGGCGCCGTAGAGCATCATCGAGAAGGCGGTGCCACGCCAGGTGTTGAAGAGGATCACCGACAGCATCGGGTGGTCGAGCAGCCAGGCCATCCCGGGCGTGCCGAGCAGCGCGTTCAGGGTGCCGGCGTCCCGGTCCAGCAGGGCGATCCAGAGGAACGCCACCACCGAACTCGGCAGGATCCAGGCGAGCAGGACCAGCGCCTCCACCACCCGGCGTACCGGGCCGTGCCGGTCGCGCAGCGACCAGGCGATCGCGAAACCCAGCCCGGCCTGGCCGAGCACCGCCGAACCGAAGACGAACTGGAGGGTGAGCCAGAGCGAGGTACGGAACCGCTCGTCACCGAGCGCCGCGGTGTAGTTGTCCAGCCCGACCACCTGCGGGTCGGCGGCGGCCAGTCCGGTGAGCCGGTAGTTCGTGACGCCGAGGTAGATGGTCCAGAGCGCCGGGACCACCAGGAAGAGCACGATCAGCACCAGGCCGGGCAGTACGAACCCGCCCGCCAGGGTCCGGCCCAGCCCGGCGGCGTCGGCGCGGCGGGCCAGCGGCGTACCCGGGTCGGCCCGGAGCGTCGCGGACCCGCCGGTGTCGACCGTGGTCGGGTCAGGAGGTGACGTTGTCCGCGCCACCGACCAGCCCCGCCAGCTTCTTCTGGTAGTCCGCCGCCGCGGCGTCCGGCGCCTTGCCGCCGACCACCGCCGCGGTGGCCTCCTGGATCGCCACCGACACCTGTGGGTAGACCGCCAGCGGCGGCCGGGCGGCGGTGATCGGCAGGACCTTCTCGGCCACGAACTTGAGCATCGGGTCGCCGGCCAGCACCTCGTTGTTGACGTCGGTCCGGGCGGTGATCCGGGGTACGTCACCCAGCTCCGCCTTGACCGCCTCCGCCGAGTGCATGAAGGTGAGCAGCTCGAAGGCCTGGGTCGGGTACTTCGAGTGCGGGTTGAGCACCCGGACGCTGCCGCCGGACATGCTCACGAAGTCCTGCCCCCGGATGCCGGCCCCGGGGTTCTTCGCCGGGATCAGCGCGTAGCCGACGGAGGCGTTTCGGTCGGCCATCTTGGCGATGCCGGCCTTGGGCTCGACCACGCTGCGCCAGAAGTAGTCCCCCTCGGCGAGGATGCCGATCTTGCCCTCGGCGAACCGCTGGAACGCCTTGTCCCGCCCCTTCGCCTCCTGTTGCAGCAGCGGGTCGCCGAGCCCGCCGGCGTAGACCTTGGCGTAGAAGTCGAGCATGTCCCGGACCGGTGCGGTGGCGCCGCTCCACTTGCCGTCCGCGTAGACCTCGCCGCCGGCGCCGGCCAGCAGCGGCAGCGCGCCCTGCATGCTGGTCGCCTCGCCCATCGCGGTGCCGGCGTTGATCTGGATCGGGGTCACCCCGGGCAGCGTCTTCAGCCTGGTGCCCGCGTCGAGGATCTCCTGCCAGCCGCGCGGTTGCCAGTCGGCGGGGAGGCCGGCCTGGCCGAAGAGCTTCTTGTTGTAGTAGAGCACCCGGCCGTCGGTGCCGATCGGGATGGCGTACCGCTCCTCCTCGAAGCGGCCGAGCCCCTGCACCGCCTCCGGGATCTGTGCCCAGCCCTCCCAGGAGTCGGTCTCCGCCCCGGCCACCTCGGACAGTGGTTTGAGGTATCCGGCCTGGGCGAACTCGCCGACCCAGATGCCGTCGATCGAGATCACGTCGCCGCCGGACCGGGCCCGCAGGTCGAGGGCGAGCTTGGTCTTGTACTGCTCGTCGTCGACGCCGCTCGGCAGGAAGGTCACCTTCGCGGTCACGCCCTTGGCCTTCTGCGCCTCGACGAACCTCGGGATCACCCAGTTCTGGATCCACTCGGCACTGCGGGAGTTCTTGCCTCCGGCGATCGCGTTGTCGGTGATGGTCAGCGTGATGTTCTTCGCGTCCCTGCCGGCGGGCTCCGAGGAGTCCCCGCAGGCGGTGGCCGCCAGCACCACCGCCAGCACCGTGGCGACCGCGCCCGCCGTGCGGCTGCCCGCCGGTCCGGTCGTACGGCCCCATCGGCGGCTGCGCCGATCTGACATGTCCGCCTCCCCTCGCCAACGATCGATCTCGAACGACCTCACCTTTGGCAGAATGTCATGACAGCCTGACGACGTAAATAGATCTACTCGAAATCCACCGGCAACCGCGAGGGACACTCCTGACCTCGCCGTCGGCGCTCCGCGACGCCGCCCCCGCCGGGCGTGCCGGCGACCTCTGCGGGTTGGTCACGTCGGGCCGGAGGGTTCGCCGCAGGCGTCGTACGCCCTCCGCGACGGCACCGCCCCGGACGCTCCGACGACTCCGGCCCGGACCACCGACGGCACCGCTCGATGGCGGACGTATCGGAACAGACATCCTCCAACCAGCAGTGATTCGTATATCCGGATTTAGCAATATTGATGGTTCTCATTCATCTGGCGCCCCTGACATTTGTCATAGGTACCCGTGCATGACGCACCTTGGGGGATGACTTAACACACTAGTAACACCTCGGACCGGACCAGGAGACTCGGATGCATCGATGGAGCACGGTCGCCCAGGGAACACCCGAGGAGCCGCGAGATGGACGAGAGATACGACGCCTACTGTGCGGTCGATCCACTGTTCTACGACTCGCTCAGCACCACCTCCGCGACCGCCGCCGCCGGGTTCGCCGCCGCCGACCGGCCGGTGCCGGCCGGATGGCAGCGCGAGCCGAGCGACGACTGGCTGATCTACGGCCCGCAGGACGGCAAGCTTCCCCAGCAGGGCTGGAAGATCCACGTGTCGGCCTGTCTCGACAACGCCGACCGGATCCTGGACAGCGTCTTCGACTACTGCGTACCCCGGGGGATCTCGTTCAAGTTCCTCCGTGGCCCGCGGATGCTGCTGATGCGCAACTCGAAGTACGCCCGGCGCGGCTCCAGCGGCAAGTTCGTCACCATCTACCCCCGGGACGAGGCCGAACTCGAACTCGCCTGCAAGGAACTCGCCGAGCGGCTGGACGGTGAGCCCGGCCCGTACATCCTCAGTGACCTGCGCTACGGTGCCGGCCCGGTCTACGTCCGGTACGGCGGCTTCGCCGCCCGGTACTGCGTCGGCGACGACGGCCAGGTGGTACCGGCGGTCGAGGACGGCACCGGCACCCTGGTACCGGACCGGCGCGACCCGGTCTTCCACGTACCGGACTGGGTGACCCTGCCCGAGTTCCTCGGCCCGCACCTGGCGGCCCGGAACGCGACCACCACCACGGACCTGCCGTACCGGATCGAACGGGTGATCCACTTCTCCAACGGCGGCGGCCTGTACGTCGGCCGGGACACCCGCACCGACGCCCAGGTGGTACTGAAGGAGGCCCGCCCGCACGCCGGGCTGGACGCCACCGGCACGGACGCGATCACCCGACTGCACCGCGAGGCCGAGATGCTCCGCCGGCTCGCCGACGTGCCGGGGATCGCCCGGGTGCACGACGAGTTCGTCCTCGGCGACCACCACTTCCTCGC
This sequence comes from Plantactinospora veratri, assembly GCF_036421995.1. Lineage (NCBI taxonomy): Bacteria > Bacillati > Actinomycetota > Actinomycetes > Micromonosporales > Micromonosporaceae > Plantactinospora > Plantactinospora veratri. The sequence goes on along the minus strand of NZ_JAZGQL010000010.1, from coordinate 74,426 downwards.
CCTGGAGTTCGTCGAGGGCCGGGCGCTGAACAAACTGATCGTCGAGCGGTACCCGCTGGTCGACGCCGACGCCACCCCGGCCGAGCTGGCCGACTACACCGACTGGGCACTGCGGATCCACCAGCAGGTCGAGCGGACCGTCGAGGCGATCGCGGCACGCGGCATCGTCTACGGCGACCTGCACCTGTTCAACATCATGGTCGGGCCGGACGACCGGGTCACCCTGGTCGACTTCGAGGTCGCCGCACCGGTGGCCGAGGCGACCCGCCCCGCGCTGCGCAACCAGGCGTTCGCCGCCCCGCGCGACCGGACCGGTCTGGCCGTGGACCGCTACGCCCTGGCCTGCCTCCGGCTCGCCCTCTTCCTTCCGCTGACCCAGATGGTCCGGCTGGCCCCGGCCAAGGCCGCGCACCTCGCCGACGTCGTCGCCGCGCACTTCCCGGTGCCGCGCGACTTCCTGGACGCGGCCGTCGCCGAGATCACCGGCGACGCCACCCGGGCCGACGCGGCGCGGACGCCCCGCCCCGAGGAGCAGGCGACGCTCGTCCGCGCCGGGGACCCGCTGCCGGCCGTGCACTCCGCAGCCCCGGCGCGGAGCCGGGCCAGCGGCCCGGTGCCCGGGGCCGACGACTTCGCCGCCGGCCGGTCGGCCTGGCCGAAGCTGCGGGACCGGATCGCCGGCGCCATCCTCGCCAGCGCCACCCCGGACCGCGACGACCGGCTCTTCCCCGGCGACATCGACCAGTTCCGCACCGGCGGCCTGAACCTCGGGTACGGCGCCGCCGGCGTCCTGCACGCGCTGCACGCCACCGGCGCCGGCCGGTACCCGGAGTACGAGGACTGGCTGGTGAAGCGGGCCCTGCGACCGGCCTCCGGCACCCGCTGCGGCTTCTACGACGGACTGCACGGCGTGGCGTACGCCCTGGAGCACCTCGGCCGTCGGCAGGAGGCGCTCGACGTACTCGACATCTGCCTCGGAGAGCCCTGGGAAGAACTCGGCGAGGACCTGGTGAGTGGGCTCTCCGGCATAGCGCTCAACCTCGCCGAGATGGCGGACCGGACCGGTGAACCGACGTTACGGCAGGCTGCCTGGCGCGCCGCCGAGTTGGTCGCCGACCGGTCGGCCGACGGCGCCGGTGCGCCGGCCGGAGGCGACACCGCCGGCAGCACCGGCGCCGGAGCGCAGATCAGCGGCGGGCAGCACCCGTACGCGGGACTGACCCGGGGGCGAAGCGGCCCGGCCCTGATGTTCCTCCGGCTCTACGAGTGCAGCGGTGACACCGAACTGCTGGACCGGGCCGGTGACGCGCTCCGGCACGACCTGCGCCGGTGCGTGGTACGCCCGGACGGGGCGCTGGAGGTCAACGAGGGCTGGCGCACCATGCCGTACCTGGCACACGGCAGCGTCGGCATCGGGCTGGTGCTCGACCAGTACCTCCGGCACCGGCCGGACCCGGAACTCGCCGAGTCCGCCGACGCGGTACGGCGGGCGGCCCGGGCACCGTTCTACGCCCAGTCCGGGCTCTTCGCCGGGCGGGCCGGCATCATCGCCTACCTGGCCGCGCGGACGCCCGACGGCAGCCACCCGACCGGGGAGCAGCGCAGCGGTGCCGGCGCGGACCGGGACGACGACCGGACCGAACTGGACCGGCAGGTCGGCCGGCTGGCCTGGCACGCACTGCCCTACCAGGGCTTCCTCGCCTTCCCCGGCGAGCAACTGCTGCGGCTGTCGATGGACCTGGCCACCGGGAGCGCGGGCGTACTGCTCGCCACCGGGATGGCCCGGCACGACGAGCCGGTGACGCTGCCCTTCCTCGCGCCGCTGACCGGCGCGACCAGACTCCCCTCGCTGCCGCGAGGGGCACATCGAACCGACATCTAGGAGGAGGTGAACACACATGGCGCTTCTGGACCTTCAGGGGATGGAGCTGGCCGACCGCACCGGTGGGGGCGGCGGTGGCGGCGGCGGTAGCCGCGCGAGCCTGCTGCTTTGCGGCGACAGCTCGCTGTCCGTGACGACCTGCAACTGATCAGGTCAGCATCGGGGCCCTGGGTGGGCAGACGTCCCCGCCCAGGGCAACCCCGTGTCGACGGAAGGGTGGTATGCGTGGCCGCCGACGGGAACCGACCGGTCCAGGCCGACGGGAACCGGCTCCTCCGGCAGGCGATCGCGTACGGCGGCGGCTGGACCGTCGCCCTCGGGGCCGCCGCGCTGTTCGGCGCGGTGGCCGAACTGCTGTTACCGGCCGCTCTCGGGCTGGCCGTGGACGCGGCGCTCGGCGGGGCGGACCGGTGGTGGCCACTCGCCGCCTGCGGTCTGGTGCTGCTGATCGTCGCCACCGACACACTCAGCAACCTGGCCGCCGGTGCCGGCACCGCCCGCACCACCGCCCGGCTGCGGCACCGGCTGCTCGGGCACCTGCTCGCCCTCGATCCGCGCCGCGCCACCCGCTATCCGGTGGGCGACCTCGTCGGCCGGCTGGTCGGACAGGCCGCCGACTCCGGCCAGGCCGGGAGCACCGTGGTGTTCGGAGTGGCCGCCGCGCTCCCCCCGCTGGGCAGCGTCGTCGCGCTGCTGCTGCTCGACTGGCGCCTCGCCGCCACGTTCGGCGCCGGGCTGCTGCTGCTCGCCGCCGGCCTGCGCGCCTTCGTCACCGACGCCTCCGCCGCCGCCGCCGGCTATCTCGGGGTACAGGGGCGGATCGCCGGGCGGCTCGCCGAGGCGCTGCACGGCTCCCGCACCATCGCCGCCGCCGGCACCGTCCGGGCCGAGATCGACCGGGTACTGGAGCCGCTGCCGCTGCTGCGCGCGCACGGTACCCGCACCTGGACCACGCTGGCCCGGGCCTCGGGCCGGACGGCAGCGCTGGCCCCGCTGCTGCAACTGACGATCGTCGCGGTCGGCGGCTGGTCGGTGGCGCAGGGGCGACTCACCCCGGGCCAGCTCTTCGCCGCCGTGCAGTACGCCGCGCTCGGCGCCGGGCTCGGCAGCGTCGTCGCCACCCTCAACCGGCTGGTCCGGACCCGGGCCGGGGCGCAGCGGGTCGCCGCCGTACTGGCCGAACCGCCCCGGAGGTACGGGACGGCACCGCTGCCCGACGGCACCGGCCGGCTGGTCCTGGCCGGGGTGACCGTGTACGCCGACGACGGCCGGCCGGTGCTGGACGGGATCGACCTGCGGGTACCGCCCGGCGCCACGATCGCCGTCGTCGGTCCCTCCGGAGCGGGCAAGTCGACCCTGGCCGCGGTCGCCGGCCGGCTGCGGGACCCCGACGCCGGCGAGGTGCTGCTGGACGGGGTACCGCTGCGCCGGTTGAGCCGCTCCGCCCTGCGGCAGGCGGTCGGCTACGGCTTCGAGCGGCCGGTGCTGGTCGGCGAGACGATCGCGGAGGCGGTCATGCTCGGCGACGCCGCCGACGCCGAGGCGCGACTCGGCGCGGTGGCCCGGGCGGCCGCGATCGACGAGTTCGTCGAGCGGCTGCCGGACGGCTACCACAGCCGGCTCGACGCCACCCCGATGTCCGGGGGCGAGGCGCAGCGACTCGGGCTGGCCCGGGCCCTGCACGCGCAGCGGCTGCTGATCCTGGACGACGCCACGTCCAGCCTGGACACCGCCACCGAGCACCGGATCGCGGCGGCGGTCGCCGCGCACCCGGATCGGCGTACCCGGCTGGTCGTGACCCACCGGGTGGCCACCGCCGCCGCGGCGGAGCTGGTCGCCTGGCTTGACGGCGGCCGGCTGCGCGGCGTCGGCCCGCACCGTCGACTGTGGCGGGATCCGGCCTACCGGGGGGTCTTCGCCGCCTCGGCGCCGCCCCGGACCGAGCCGGCGTCGCCCGGGGCCGACGCGGCGGAGCCACCGGTCGGGACAGCGGAACCACCGGTCGAGGCGGTCCGATGAGCGGCGTCGCCCGGTTCACCGCCGCCGCGCTGCGCCGCCGGTCCCGCCCACTCGGCCGGCTCGCCGGCTGGTCGGCCGCCGAGGCGCTGCCGACCCTGCTCGCCGGTTACCTGACCGCCCGGGCCGTCGACGACGGGTTCCTGGCCGGCCGACCGGGCACCGGGCTGGCCTGGCTGGGCGTACTGGCCGTCGCGGTGGTGATCGGCGCGGTCGGCACCAACCGGGCGTACGGCTGCCTCGGCGACGTCGTCGAGCCGTTCCGGGACGAGCTGGCCGGCCGGGTGGTCACCGGGGCGCTGCACCGGTCGACCGCCGCCGGAGCCCGGCCGGAGACCTCGGCGGTGGCCCGGCTGACCCATCAGGTGGAGATCGTCCGGGACACCTTCGCCGGGCTGGTGATGGTGGTCCGGGGCTTCCTCTTCACCGCCGGGGCGGCCCTGCTCGGGCTCTTCTCGCTGACTCCGGTGGTGGCGGGGGTGGTCGCGGTGCCGCTGGTCGCCGGTCTGGGGCTCTTCGCCGCCGCGCTGCCGGCGATGGTCGCCCGGCAGCGCGACTACGTCCGCGCCGACGAGCGGCTCGGCGAGGCGGCCGGCGCGGCCTTCACCGGGCACCGGGACGTGGTGGCCTGCGGCGCGCAGGAGATCGTCGCCGACCGGGTCGGCCGGCAGGTGGACCGGCAGGCCCGGGCCGAGCACGCACTGGCCCGGATGGCGGCGCTGCGCAGCCTCAGTCTCGCGGTCGGCGGCTGGCTGCCGCTGGCGGTACTGCTGTTGGCCGCCCCCTGGTTGGTCCGGCGTGGGCTCAGCGCCGGCGCGGTGCTGGGCGCCCTGGTGTACGTCGCCACCGGTCTCCAACCGGCGCTGCACTCGCTGGTACAGGGCGTGGCCGGCGGCGGACTCCGGTTCGCGGTGACCCTGGACCGGATCCTCGCCGCCACCACGATCGGGTCCGGCGGCGACACACCCCCGAACGGCGCCGCCGATTCCGGTCGCCCCGACGCCGCCGTCAGCGTGTCCCGCGCCGGGTCGGCCTGGGCGGAGCTGCGCGGGGTCACCTTCCGGTACGGCCCACGGGCCCGCCCGGTCCTCGACGGCTTCGACCTCACCCTCGGCGAGGGGGCGTACCTGGCGGTGGTGGGGCCGAGCGGGGCCGGCAAGTCCACCCTGGCCGGGCTGCTCGCCGGGCTGCTCCGGCCGCAGGCCGGTACGGTGCTGCTCGGCGGTACCCCGACCGGTGCCGCCGATCCGGCGACGCTGGCCCGGCACCGGGTGCTGATCCCGCAGGAGGCGTACGTCTTCGCCGGCACGCTGCTGGATAACCTGCGCTACCTCTGCCCCGACGCGCCAGCCGACCGGGTCGACGCGGCGGTGCACCGGCTGGGCCTGCTGCCGCTGGTACGCCGGCTCGGCGGGCTGACCGCGACGGTGGATCCCACGGTGCTCTCCGCCGGTGAACGGCAACTCGTCGCGGCGGTACGCGCCTACCTCTCCCCCGCGCCGCTGGCGATCCTGGACGAGGCGACCTGTCATCTCGACCCGGTGGCGGAGGCGACGGTCGAAGACGTCTTCGGCACCCGCCCGGGCGCGTTGGTGGTGGTGGCGCACCGGATCAGTTCGGCGCTGCGGGCCCGGCAGGTGCTGATCCTGGACGGCGGTCGTCCGTTGCGCGGCCGGCACGACGAACTGCTGGCCCGTTCGGCGACCTATCGGGAACTGGTCGGGCACTGGCAGAGCGGTCCCGTATCCACCGAGGTACCCGCTATATAGAGTGGTCTCGATGGCAGCCATCCAGGCACTCCGGCCCGTGCAGGTACTCGGCCTCAGCGCGCTGTCGCACGACGCGTCGGCCTGTGTGGTGCGGGGAGCCGAGATCCTCTTCGCCGGCCACGCCGAACGGTACTCGCGCCGGAAGAACGATCCCGACCTCGCCCCGGGGCTGCTCGCCGAGGCGCTCTCCTGGGGCCGCCCCGACCTGATCGCCTGGTACGAGCACCCGCTGCGGAAGAAGCTGCGGCACGTACGGGCCGGGCAGTTCCGGCACGCCGTGGACGTCGAGGACCTGCCCCGCCGCTACCTGGCCCGGCTCGACCTGCCCGAACTGCGCGGGGTGCCGATCCGGTACGTCGGGCACCACCGCTCGCACGCCGCGGCCGGGCACTTCACCAGCGGCGAGCGGCACACCGCGGTGCTCACCGCCGACGCGATCGGCGAGTTCGAGACGCTGACCCTCGGCGAGTTCCGCGACGGCGTCTACCGGGTCTTCGCCCGCTGCCGCTATCCGCACAGCCTCGGGCTGCTCTACAGCGCCTTCACCCGGCGCTGCGGGTTCAAGCCGAACGAGGAGGAGTTCATCGTGATGGGGCTGGCCGCGCTCGGTCGCCCCCGGTACGTCGCGCAGCTCAAGACGGACCTGATCGAACTCACCCCGCCCACCTTCCGGCTGCGCCGCAACGTGCACCGGGGCATCGGCGACTGGCAGCCCCGGGCCGATCCGGCGGACCTGGCGGCGAGCATCCAGGCGGTGACCGAGGAGGTGCTGCTCGGAGCGGCGCGCTGGCTGCGTACCCGGGTCGACGCGGCGACGCTGACCGTGATGGGCGGGCTGGGGCTCAACTGTGTCGCCAACGAGCTGCTCGCCCGGCGCAGCGGGTTCGACCGGGTGACCCTGCTGCCGAACCCCGGTGACGCCGGTTCGAGTCTCGGCGCGGCGGCGGCGGTCCTCGGCCACCAGCTCGACTGGACCGGGCCGTACCTGGGCACCCGGATCGGGGGTGACTACCCGGTCGCCGCCCTGGCCGGGGCGCTGGCCAGCGGCGGAGTGGTCGGGGTGGCACGCGGCCGCGCCGAGTTCGGTCCCCGGGCGCTGGGCAACCGCTCCCTGCTGGCCGACCCGCGCGGGCCGGACAGTCGGGACCGGGTCAACCGGGTGAAGGGGCGGGAACCGTTCCGCCCGTTCGCCCCGGTGGTCCGGCAGGAGGTGGCGGAGAGGTACTTCGACATGCCGGTCGGCGCGTCGCCGTACATGCAGTTCACCGCCCGCTGTCGCGATCCCCGGGCGTTCCCCGGCATCGTGCACGTGGACGGGACGTCCCGGGTGCAGACCGTGACCCGGCACCAGCATCCGGGCCTGTACGAGCTGCTCGGCGAGTACGAGCGGCGGACCGGCTGCCCGATCCTGCTCAACACCAGCCTGAACCTCAAGGGTGAACCGCTGGTCAACGACCTGGCGGACGCCCGCCGGTTCGGCAGCCGGACGGGTGTGCCCGTGCTCTGAGCCACGCCGGCGGGTCGACGTGTCGCGGATCAGTCCGGTGCCGCCGGTCGCCGGTAGACGCCGTGCCACCAGATCAGTGCGAGTTCGCGGGCGAACGCGTCATCGCCGCCGCTGTCCCCGCCGGAGCTGGCGATGTGGTCGATGATGGCGCTCTCGCCGCCCACCACGACGATTCGGCTGGCGGCGTCCACGTCGAGGTCGGCCGGGGCGCGCCCCGCCCGCTGGTCCTCGGCGAGGAGCCGGACCGTGTTGTCGGAGAACCGCGCCACACCGGTACGCCAGAACTGGCGTACCGCCGGGTCGTAGGCGGCGACCTCGTTGACGGCGTTGATCACGGCGGCGTACCTGCGGTGTATTCCGAGCAGTTGCCGGAAGGCGTCGATCAGGGCCTCGACGCCGTCCTCCGGCCGCCAGGCGCTGGCGATGTCGAAGTTGGCGGTCTGCATCGTGCCGGCCAGTCGCATGAGCAGTTCCGACTTGTCGCGGAAGTGGGTGTAGAAGGTCGAGCGGGCCACCCCGGCCGCCTCGGCGATCCGCTGCACCCCGAGTTCGGTGAAGCTCGTCCCCTCCGCTAGCAGCCGCTCGGTCGCGGCGAGGACCTGTGCCTCGACCGCGGCCCGCCGGTCGGGGTCGGGCGCGCGGCGCCGGGTGATCGATGGCATGTGGGAAATCTTAGGTCGGCCCGCCGGCTCGGCGTCGAGTCGGCGGTGCGTGGTCGAGGAGGTGGCCAGAGCTGGTCAGAGCCGGGTACGCAGCGTCGGGGCATGTCCCCGGGAGGCGAGCTAGCATTGCGTCGGACAGTGTGTCCGACGTAGTGTCCGATAGGCTTCGGCGGCCCGGCGAGACTGGATCGGCGGCCGCGATCGAGCACGAGATAAAGGGGCAGAAAGTGAAATACCGCCTACTTGGGCGTACCGGGGTATGGGTCTCGGAGATCTCGCTGGGCGCGATGACCTTCGGTGGGGAGGACCATCCGATCTACCGCCAGTTGGGGGCACTGGGCCGGGAGGACGTCGACCGGATCGTCGGCACCGCCCTCGACGCCGGGATCAACTTCATCGACACCGCCGACGTCTACAGCGACGGGGAGTCCGAGGAGCTGCTCGGCCAGGTACTCGGGCAGCGGCGCCGGGACGTCGTACTCGCCACCAAGGTGCACGCGCCGATGGGGCCCGGCCCCAACGACAACGGCCAGTCCCGGCTACACGTCATGCGGGCGCTGGAGGACAGTCTGCGCCGGCTGCGGACCGACCACATCGACCTCTACCAGATCCACAACTTCGACCACCTGACCCCGTTCGAGGAGACGCTGCGCGCCCTCGACGACGCCGTACGCCAGGGCAAGGTGCGCTACGTCGGCTGCGCCAACCTGGCCGCCTGGCAGGTCAGCCGGGCACTGGGCATCTCCGCCCGGCACGACTGGGCCGGTTTCGTCTCCGTTCAGGCGCACTACTCGCTGGTCGGCCGGGACGCCGAACGGGACCTGCTGCCGATGGCCGAGGCGGAGGGCGTCGGACTGACGGTGTGGAGCCCGCTGGCCGGCGGCTTCCTCGCCGGCAAGACCGACCGGACCGGCACGGTCGCCGAGGACGGCTCCCGGCAGGCGCATCCGGAGTACTCCCAGTTCCCGCTGATCGACCCGGTCCGCGGGCACGAGGTACTCGACGTACTGCGGGCGGTGGCCGCCCGGCACCAGGTCAGCCCGGCCCGGGTCGCGCTCGCCTGGCTGCTGGGCCGCACGGCGGTCACCAGCGTCATCGTCGGCGCCCGCCGGCTCGACCAACTGACCGACAACATCGCCGCGACCGAGCTGGTCCTCAGCCCGCAGGACCTCGCCGAACTCGACGAGGTGAGCAGCCTGCCTCCGGCCTATCCGAACTGGATCCAGCAGGCCTTCGCCGGCGCCCGCACACCCCGGTAGGGCCGACCGGGAGCCCCGGGACACGCTGGCGGGCGGGACGGCGACCGTCCCGCCCGCCAGCGGTCTTCGTTCCCCGGTCCCCTACCGGGTCGGAAGGTTCAGATCCAGCCCCTCTCCCGGGCGATCCGGATCGCCTCGATCCGGGTACGCGCACCGGTCTTGCCGGCGATCCGCGACAGATGGTTCCGCACCGTACCGGCGGAGAGGGACAGCTTGCTGGCGATCTCCACCACCGGCCACCCCTCGGCGGCGATCTCCAGCACCTCCACCTCCCGTTCGGTGAGCGGATTGTCCCGGGACAGCGCCGCGACCACCAGATCGGCGTCCACCACAGACCCCCCGCAGGCGAGCCGCCGTACCGCATCGATCACCCGCTCCGGGCCGACGTCGCTGCCGAGGAACCCGAGGCGCTGGCACTGGGCACGTAACGCGTCCCCGAGCACCCTCGGTCGACGCGGGTCCACCAGAACCAGTACCGGTGGCGGTTCGGACGGCGCGACCCCGTTGGAGAGGGCCCCCGCCCCGAAGAGCTTGACGTCCGCGATGGCCACGTCGGGACGCTGCATCCGCAGCGCCGTGCCGATGTCCTCGGCTCGGTCGACCTCCGCGACGACCTCGATGTCGTCCTGAGTGGTCAGCACGAAGGCCAGGGCGCCACGGACGAGAGCGCCGTTCAGCGCGAGCAGCGTTCGTATCACGTTCCCCCCTGCTACTTGTCATCGCTAGATCACCCCGCGTGAACATTCAAACACGACCACGCCGAGTGCGCCCGTTGGAGCGACCGGGGCCGCCGACGCGTTCGCCGCCGCCGGCCCCGACCCCACGATGTGCCGGTGACCGGGCCGGTCAGATCCAACCCGCCCGCTGGGCCTGCCGAACCGCCTCCAGCCGGTTGCGTGTCCCGGTCTTGCGCAGGATCACCGAGAGGTGGTTACGCACCGTGCCGTGCGCCAGGTAGAGCCGACGGGCGATCTCCTTCAGCGGCAGACCCTCGGCGACCACCCGCAGCACCTCCAGCTCCCGGTTGGTGAGCGGGCTCTCCGGCGGGTTCAGCGCGGCCACCGCGGCGACCGGGTCGAAGACCCGCTCGCCGAACGCCACCGCCCGGACCAGCCGAGCCAGCTCCGCCGGGGGCAGGTTCTTGTCGACGAAGCCCCGGGCACCGGCCCGGATCGCCCGTTGCAGCGCCTCCGGGGTCAACTGCGTGCTCAACGCCAGTACCGCACTGCCCGGCGCCTCCGTACCGAGCTGCGCCACCACGTCGAGCATGTCGGCACCCGGCAGCTCCATGTCGACCACGACGACGTCCGGCCGGCGCCGGCGGACGAGCGCCACCAACTCACCCGGCTCGTGGAGGTCCGCCACCACGTCCAGGTCCTCCTCACTCGACAACACCGCCCGCAACGCACCCCGCAACAAACCCATCTCCTCAACGATCACAATCCGGATCACGAGGTCACTCCGATCTCGGTACACGACTCAGCGACAACGTCGACATCCGAGCGGGTCAGCACCCGACCGGAGCCGATCACGAGCACGATTGAGTACGGCGCCGTCGGTCGGGCCCGCCACCTCGACGGGTACGGCGGTGCCCGGAGCACCGACGGAGGCTTCCACCGGGTGCCCGCAGGAACGGGCCGGCCACGGCGGAGACGGAGGAAAGCGACCGGGAGTACGGCCGCCGGAACGGATCAGCCAGGCAACGCTGGTACGCCGGGCGACCGGCCGGTGGGACTGGCGCCTCCGCCCGGCAGGACCGACGGAGATCGTGTGGTGGGCTGCCAGCCGGGCGTGGCCGGCAGGGCGGCGGCCTGTCCGCCACTGGACTGCGTGGGCCCGGCCTGTTGGGTGCCGGCACCGGTGTCGACGGGTGAACGGGGCGTGGACGGCAACCCGGGATTGGTGTCCCGGACGACGGCACGCGGAACCGACGGACGGGTCGCGCCCGCCGCGCTGCCGGCACCCGGATCGAGCGGCTGCCGCAGCGGAGCGGAGAACGTGGACGGTTCGAGGGGAGCCGGAACCGGAGCGGCCGGCTGGGCCAGGGCCGGCGGGGAGATCGGCGGCCACGCCACGGCGGGCGCCGGAGCCGGCTCGACCGGCTGGGCTGCCAGGAGCCGGGGTGACGGTGCGCCGAGACGGCCGCCGTGCGGCACGTCACCGACGACCTCGGGCACGCTGTGCACGATCTCCGGTACCGCGCCGAACAGTTCCGGCCACCGTTCGGCCGCTGCCGGGACGCCCGCCACCGCCTCCGGCAGCACCTCCAGCACCAGCGGCACCCCGGCCACCACGTCCGGAACCGCTCCGGCCAGCACGGGCACCCCGGCCGCCAGTTCAGGAACCACCGCGGTGAGCGCAGGCACCCCGGCCGCCAACTCCGGGAGCACGGCGGTCACCACGGGCAGGGCGGTCGGTGTCTCGGAGAGCACCGTCCGAAGCGGAGTGCCGAGGACGGGGGCCGACCCATCGGTCTCCGCCGTGACCCGGTCGGGCCGGATCGGGGCCTCTCCGACGTCTCCGCGATCGGCAGGGCTCCCGTCCTGCGGTCGGGACGTGGGGGCCGGTCCTGGGGCCCGGGACGCCGCTTCGCCGCGCTCCGGGGCGCGCGCGGAACCTTCGCGCGCCGACCGGCCGGGGGCGTGCTCCCGCTGCGGCCGCGACGCGGACCCACCACGCTCCGCGTCGGTCGGCGGGCGGAACCGCTCGTTGCGGGTCCGCTCAGGACCGGACCGCTCAGGACGGGACCGCTCAGGACGAGATCGTTCGGGGCGGGTCCGCTCGGGACGGGCGGACTCCGGACGGGTCCGGGCCGAGCCGGAAGTGGGGCGATCGGTCTCGGGTGTCGCTTTTCGAGGCAACTGAACGTGATCGTCGAGCAGTCCCGGCAGGCCCGGCGCGACCGTCTCGACGAGCGAGCCGAGTGGTCGCGAGGTGGTCGCCGACGCGTCCCGGTCACCGGCTAGCGCCGGCCCGTCGAGCATGCTGAGAAGGACGTATCCGGCCAGCGCACCGCCACCGAGCAGGGCGGCCCGGGTCAGAAGTCGGACAGCACGCCTACCGGGGCCCGGCCTGTCCGGACCCGGCGCGCGCCGGACTGCTGAGACCAGGGCCATGTCGCGAAAGCGCTCCTCGATTAGGCGGACAGGAACGAAAGCGTAACGCAGTGTCTATCACGATGCACCCGGTGAACCACGCCGGCTCGCGGGTGCGGCGAGGAGTACCCGTTCACTCACGCCGTACCCCGCCGTGCGGGCCGCGACGGCGCACAGGGCCGGTCGGGACGGTTCACCGGGTACCGCCAGAAAAGCACCTTCGGCCGCGCTCCGGTCCGCCGGCCGACCGACCGGCGGGGCGGGGCTGGCTATGGTGAGTGGATGACGGCACCGCGCCCGCCCGCACTGCCCATCGTGCAGTTCCGGAGCCGGGCCGGAAGCGTCGACCTCGGTTGGGGGCATCCGCACCCGGCGGCGCTGCCGGTGGAGGCCTGGGCCGAGGCGACCCGCTCCGCGTTGCGCCGCCACGGTGCAGCCGCGCTCACCTACGGCCACTCGGCCGGCCCGGGGCCGCTGATCGAGTGGCTCTGCGAGCGGCTGGCCGAGGTGGACTCGGTGCCGCCCGAGCCCGAGCAGGTCTTCGTCACCGCTGGCGCGTCCCACGCGCTCGATCTGGTCGCCTCCGTGCTCTGCCGGCCCGGCGACGTCGTACTGGTCGACTCCCCCACCTACCACCTGGCGCTGCGGGTCGTCGCCGACCACCGGGTCGACATCGTGCCCGCCCCCGCCGACCGGGAGGGGATCGATCCCGCCGCCACCGCCGACCTGATCCGGGCGATCACCCGGCAGGGCCGGCGGGTGGCGATGCTCTACCTGGTGCCGACCTTCAACAACCCGACCGGTCGGTCGCTGCCGGCACAGCGCCGTACCGCCCTGCTGGCGGCGGCCGCCCGCACCGGCGTACCGGTGGTGGAGGACGACACCTATCGGGAACTCGCCTACCCGCCGCCGGCACCCGCCTCGCTGTTCAGCGGTGCCGAGCCGGGGACGGTGGTCCGGATCGGATCGTTCGCCAAGAGCGTCGCACCCGGACTGCGGCTCGGCTGGCTCACCGGGGCCCCGTCCCTGGTCGCGGCGGTGACCGCCCGGGGCTACGTGGACAGTGGCGGCGGGGTCAACCACACCAGCGCGCTGGCCCTGGCCGAGTTCGCGGCGTCCGGCGCGTACCGGCGGCACGTGGCGGCGATCCGGATCCGGTACCGCCGGCAACGCGACGCGCTGGTGGCCGCCGTACGCGACGAGCTGCCGCAGGCGGAGTTCACCGTACCCGACGGTGGCTGGTTCCTCTGGCTGCGGCTGCCGCACCCGTACGGCGGCACCGAACTACTGCCGTACGCGGAGGCCGCCGGAGTCTCGTACCTGCCCGGCCGGCAGTTCTTCGTGACCGACACCGGGCACCGCCACCTGCGGCTGTCGTACTCGATGTGTGATCCGGAGACACTGGTCGAGGGGGTACGCCGGCTCGCCGTGGCCTACCGGGACGCCGGACTGTCGAGCCGGCCCACCCCACTGCCGGGCTGAACCGGGGGCGGCAGCCTCCCGGGGCGGCTCAGTTCTGCCGGCCGGATCCGGTCAGCCGGCGCCACGCCGGGCCGACCTTCCATCTCGCCATCCCGGCCAGGTCGCGGGCGTGCTCGAAGACGTCCGGCCGGGCGGCGCCCCGCTCGACCGCGCGGTCGAGGTCGTGACCGCAGCGCACCAGTACGGTGTCGAAGTCCCGGCGTACCGGTTCCAGCAGCTCGTAGCCGAACCCCCGGTACTGGCGGGCGAAGAGCGCCCGGTACGGCCGTACCCCCTCGTGCAGCCCCGACCCGTACGCCATCGGCTCCCTCGGCCGGTCCCGGACGTACTGCGGCAACAGGTCCGCATAGGCGTGCCGGAGCAGCCACTGCCGCCGGCCGTCCCGCAGTTTCAGCTCGGCCGGCAGCCGCATCGCCAACTCGACCAGCGACAGGTCGAGGAACGGCAGCCGGGCCTCCACCCCGTGCCCGAGGCTGGTCCGGTCCGCCCGCTGCAACCCCGTCCGGCAGAGGTTGCGCAGCCGGTGTCGGAAGAGCCGGCCGGCCGCCTCCGGGCCGACCCGGCCGGAGCCCGGATGCCCGCCGAAGAGGTCGTCGGCGCCGTCTCCGCTGAGTACCACCCGGACGCCGAGGTCCCGGACCCGCCGGAAGAGCGGCACCGAGACGACCGCGTCGATCAGGTCGGCGTACTCGGTGAGTTCGGAGATCCGGATGGCGGCCCGGATGTCGTCGAGCCGGACGTCCCGGGGCTGTATCTCGATCACCTCGTGGTGCACGCCGAGGTCGGCGGCGAGCCGCCGGGCATATCGCACGTCCGGGCTCTCCGGTGTGCCGACGGTGAACGCCACGCAGTCGTGGTGGAACTCCCGGACGTGCAGCAGGGTGAGGGTGCTGGCCAGCCCGCCGGAGAGCAGTACCCCGACGGTGAGGTCGGTGTCGACCCGGACCCGGACGCTGTCCCGGACCGCCTCGCGGAGCAGTGCCGCCGCCTCCCCGGTGTCGCGGACCGGTGGCTGCCCGACGCCGGACCGGGCCAGGTCCAGGTAGGGCACCAGCTCGGGCCCGCTGACGGCGTCGGCCCAGCCGTGCTGTCCGGGCGGCAGCTCCGAGATCGGTGCGCCGATCGGCACCAGCGCCTTGACCTCGGAGGCGACGTGCAACCGGCGCAGGTGCCGGGACCAGTAGAGTGGTCGCACTCCGAGCGGGTCGCGGGCCAGGTAGAGCCGTCCGGTGGCGGTGTCGGCGAGGGCGAAGGCGAACTCGCCGCGCAGCCGGGTGACCGCCTCCGGTCCCCAGGCCAGGAACGCCTCCAGTACGACTTCGGTGTCGCTCTCGGTGCGCGGCGGCCGGCCGAGCCGGCGCAGTTCGGCGGCGAGTTCCCGGTGGTTGTAGACCTCGCCGTTGTAGCAGAGCAGCCACCGGCCGTCGGCGGAACTCCAGGGTTGTGCCGCGCGCTCCCGGTCGACGATCCGCAGCCGTTGGACGCCGGCCAGCAGGTCGGGGCCGAGCCTGGTCTCGGCCAGGTCGCCGCGTGGGGTGAGTTCGGCCATCATCCGGTGGAAGGTGCGGCGGTCGGCGCCGGGACCGAGCAGAAGGACGATGCCGGACATGCCGCTCAACCTCCCAGGGCGGTCAGGAAGTCCCGGCGCAGCCGGCTGGCCGCGCGCGGGCTGACACAGACGTGCCAGGTCTGACCCTCGTCGATCACGTTGACGTCGCCCCAACCCTGCCGCTCGCGCAGCAGGGCGGCGACCATCCCGGGCGCGTCGAGGCGGCGCAGCCAGGACATTTCAAGATCCATCGCGTACCCGAGGCAGTGCCCGCTGGGCAGCATGGCCGCGTACCCGAGGGCCCGGAGCCGGTGTTGGTGTTCCAGGCTGCGGGCGAGGCTGGTCACCCGCAGCGGCGGGGTCGGGCCGGGACGGCGCCGGCGGAGGTCCACGGCGAGCTGGTTCAGCAGCGCCACCACCTCGGGCCGGGTCCGGGTGGTCCGTGGTCCGGTGCCGGCCGCCGGTGCGCCGGCGCGGCCGGCCGGCGGTGTCCCGGGTGGCCGGACCTGGCGCCGGACGGCCCTGGCCGCCCGGCTGAGCAGGTGCCCGGCGGGCCGCCGGTAGCGGAACCGGAGCAGGTCGGTGCGGCGCAGCGCGTCGAGGTCGACCAGTTCCGCGCAGCGGTGCAGGTCGGCGTCGGTCGAGAAGCCGGGCAGGTGTCCCCACCACATGGCGTCGATCCGGGAGAGCAGGTAGATCCGGATCAGCCCGGCGAGGTCGCGGGCGGCGCTGCGGTTGTTCGGCCGGTAGTCCCGGATCTCCCGGACCAGCCGGTTCGCGGCCTCGGCGGTGCCCCCGGGCAGTGTCCCGAGGACGGCGGTGAAGTCGGGACCGGTGATCCGGTCCGTCAGGGTCCGCTCCAGTCTGGGCAGGTCGTCGCGGCTGGTGTGCCCGGCCACCTCGGCGAGCAGCTCCGCCACCGCGGCCCGGTATCCGACCAGTTCGGAGAGGGACGCCTCGCTGGCCTGGCGCAGGGTACGGCCGGCGGTCAGACGCGACTGCTGCCGCCCGCTCGGCCGGATCGGTGATCCGATCTCCCCGGCGACCTCTTGGCTGGGCATGTCCGGCCTCTCCCAGGTTTCGGCGTGGCCCCGAAAATACTGCCGGTTTTGACCGTAACACCCGGTAAACCGGAAAAATGCGTCTTGCTCCGGCTCGTCGGCGTCGGCGTCCGGGAGGCGAGCCCACCAGAGGCGTTCACCCTGCACGGCGGACCGATATTTGGAACGTTTTACGTCTGCATTGACGGGCGTAGATCAATCTCCTAACCTTCCTGACAAGCTCTCGCACTCGCACCCTCGCCCCGTCCGATGCCGTCTCCGGCGCGCTGGTCCCGGGAGGTTTCACGCCGATGATGAAACGTTTCAGAAGCGTCGTAGCGGCTGGAGCCGCGCTCGTCTGCCTCGGCGCACTGCTCGCCGGCTGCGGCGGCGGCGACTCCGAGTCCGGGACAGCCACCCTCCGGTACTCCTGGTGGGGCAATGCCGACCGGGCCGAGCTGATGAAGCAGGCGATCGCGCTCTTCGAGTCGAAGAACCCGGGCGTCAAGGTCACGCCGAGCTTCCAGGAGTACGAGGCGTACTGGCAGAAGATGGCCACCGAGACGGCCGGCGGCAACGCACCGGACGTACTCCAGATGGACTTCTCCTACCTGCGCGAGTACGCCGACCGGGGGGTGCTCTACGACCTGGGGAAGCAGACCGGTGACAACCTCGTGCTGACCGACCTGCTCCCCGGCTTCCAAGGGGCGGGCGAGGTCGACGGCGCCCTGTACGGCGTACCGGTGGGCGGCAACACCTGGAGCCTGTACTACAACCCGGCGATCTTCGCCAAGGCCGGCGTACCGGAACCGGCCGCCGGCTGGACCTGGCAGGACTACCGGAGCGGCATGGCGAAGATCACCGAGGCGACCGACAGCTACGGCGGCGGCAACTACACCGGCATCATCTACAACCTCGAAGCGCGGCTCCGCCAGCAGGGCGGGCAGCTCTTCACCGCGGACGGCAAGCTCGGCTTCACCAAGGAGCAGCTCAGCGCGTTCTGGACCGAGGGCCAAGAGCTGATCAAGGCCAAGGTGGTGCTGCCGGTCGACAAGGCGGTACAGATCAAACCCCGCTCCGGATTCGTCGACGACCTGATCGCCTCCGAACTCGGCTGGGACAACTTCCTCGTCCGGTACGCCGCCGAGGTCAAGACCCCGCTGAAGCTGGCCCCGGTGCCGACCGACAACCCGGGACAGCTCGGCCAGTACCTGAAACCGGCGATGCTGCTCAGCGCCTCCAGCCGGACCGAACACCCGGAGGCGGCGGCCAAGCTGATCTCGT
Source organism: Plantactinospora veratri (assembly GCF_036421995.1). Taxonomy (NCBI): domain Bacteria; kingdom Bacillati; phylum Actinomycetota; class Actinomycetes; order Micromonosporales; family Micromonosporaceae; genus Plantactinospora; species Plantactinospora veratri. Next base: position 56,881 of record NZ_JAZGQL010000010.1, on the reverse strand, counting down.
TCCTGATCAACGACCCCGAGGTCGGCCGGATCTTCGGCGGCAACCGCGGCCTGCCGGCGACCAACGCCCAGCGCGCCGCCGCCCAGCTCCAGGGTCCGCTGGCCGAGGTCGCCGCCTTCGAGCAGAGCATCGCCGACCAGTTGACGAAGGCTCCCCCGGCACCACCGAAGGGTGCCGGCAGCGTCGAGGCGGCCTTCATCCGGATCAGCGAGGAACTCCACTACGGCCGGATCACGGTCCCCCGGGCGGTGGACGAGTTCTTCGCCGAGGCGGAGCAGAAGCTCGGCTCCTGAAGCGGTAGCGGCGCCACCCCGGAAGGAGCGTCAACAGCACATGACGACAAGCCAGACGGCCGTCCGCCGGGACGAGCCGGCCGGTCCGGCCCCGCGCCCCCGCCGGGCCGGTGCCGGACCGGGACGGCGGGGACGGCGGCCGGGTGACGGGCCGGCCGGCTATCTGTTCCTGTCGCCGTGGATCCTCGGCATGCTGCTGTTGACCATCGGGCCGATGGCCGCCTCGCTCTACCTCTCGTTCACCGACTACAACCTCTTCACCGCGCCGGAGTGGGTCGGCCTGGAGAACTACCGGCGGATGTTCGACGACTCGCGCTGGCTCCAGTCCGTCCGGGTCACCGGCATGTACGTGCTGGTCGCCGTACCCGTCAAGCTGGCCGCCGCGCTCGCGGTGGCCCTGCTGCTGCACCAGCGCCGCCGGGGCGAGGGTTTCTACCGGGCGGCGTTCTACGGGCCGTCGCTGATCGGGGCCAGCGTCAGCGTGGCGATCGTCTGGCGGGCGCTGTTCAGCGACGAGGCGGTGGTCGACCGGCTGCTCCGCGCCGTCGGCATCGACGTCGGCGGCTGGCTCGGCAACCCCGACTTCTCACTGCTGATGCTGGTGCTGCTGGCCGTCTGGCAGTTCGGCGCACCGATGGTGATCTTCCTGGCCGGGCTCAAACAGGTGCCGGCCGAACTCTACGAGGCCGCCCAGGTCGACGGGGCCGGCCGCTGGCGCCGCTTCCGGTCGGTGACGCTACCGATGATCTCGCCGGTACTCTTCTTCAACCTGCTGCTGGAGACCATCAACTCCTTCCAGATCTTCACCTCGGCGTACGTCATCGGCGGCCGGAACGGCAGCCCGGCCGGCTCGACCCTCTTCTACACCGTCTACCTCTACGACCGTGGCTTCGCCGACTTCCAGATGGGCTACGCCTCGGCGCTGGCCTGGATGCTGCTGCTCGGCGTGGGCCTGGTGACCGCGTTCCTGTTCCGGACCGCCCGGGGCTGGGTGCACTACGCCGGAGACCAGCGATGACCGCCACCGAGGTACCCCGGACCGGAACGCCGACCCCGGCGGTGGCCGTACGTCCCGCCGCACCCCGCCGCCGGTGGAGCAGCCTGGCCTGGCACCTCGGGGCGCTCGCGATCCTGGCCGTGCTCCTCTATCCGGTCGGCTGGCTGGTGGCCGCCTCGTTCAAGCCGTCCCAGTCCATCCTCGGCAGCCTGGAACTGCTGCCGACCGAACCGACGGCGGCGAACTACCGGCAGGCCGCCGAAGGGCTCGCCGGGATCGGCGTGCTGCGGTTCTTCGGGAACTCCGCACTGCTGGCCGGATTCTCGGTGGTCGGTACGGTCGCCTCGTCGGCGCTCGCCGGCTACGCCTTCGCGCGGTTGCGCTTCCGGGGCCGGGCGACGATGTTCACACTGATGATCTCGACGCTACTGCTGCCGTTCCACGTCCTGATCATCCCGCAGTACGCGGTCTTCCAGCGGCTCGGCCTGGTCGACACCTACCTGCCGCTGCTGGTCGGCAAGTTCCTGGCCGGCGAGGCGTTCTTCGTCTTCCTGATGGTGCAGTTCATGCGGACCATCCCGGCCGAACTGGACGAGTCGGCCCGGATCGACGGCGCCGGCCACTGGGCCACGTTCTGGCACATCGTGCTGCCACTGTCCCGCCCCGCCCTGGTCACCACGGCCATCTTCACCTTCATCTGGACCTGGAACGACTTCTTCGGCCCGCTGATCTACCTCAGCACCCCGGAGAAGTACCCGCTGCCGCTGGCGTTGCAGCTCTACATCGACCAGACCACCATCTCCGACTACGGGGCGCTGATGGCGATGTCGATGCTGGCCCTGGTGCCGGTCATCCTCTTCTTCCTGTTCTTCCAGCGGTTCCTGGTGCAGGGCGTCGCCACCTCCGGGCTGAAGGGCTGAGCGCCCGCACCGCTGAGTAGGGGTACTCGGGTCCGGGTCGCCTCGATGGTGGAGAGTCGAGGCATGACCGAACGGCAGCCGGCCCAGGCCCGGCACACCCCGCTCTGGATCGTCGGACTCGCCGGCTCCACCGCGCTGGCGTACTGGGCGTTCCTCGGCTGGGACCAGCAGAAGGAGACGGATCCGGTGACCGGGACGCAGACCGGGCCGTACTCGGCCTGGCAGGTGCTCGGCCTCGGGGTGGTACTCGCCGTACTGGTCTTCGAGGCGGGGCGCCGGGGCCGACCGTGGCTGGCCGGCGTCGTGGTGCCGGCCGTACTCACCGTGGCGTTCTCGGTCGACGCCGCCACCGATCCGGACGCCGACGGGCTCTGGGTGATCGGTGCGGTACTCGTGGCGCTCGGCTCGGCACTCGGCACCGGACTGGTCGCCGCGCTCGGCGCCCACCTCGGCCGACGCGGCCGCTGAACTCCACCGCCGGGCCGGATCGCCAGGCGCGGGCGGGGTGTTCGGCGCGGGTGGGGCGGGGCGTTCGGCGCGGATCCGCCCCGGGGCGGGCGGCACGCGCCGCCCGCTTCGGCGGTGGGCCCGGCTGACCGGGCCCCTGGTCCTGCCGGGATCCCTAGCGCCGGCCGGCGGGTTCGCCGTCGAGCAACGGGTCCGGCTCCTGCCGCCGGATCATGTACTGCGCGGTGAGGGTGTCCACCCCGGTGCCCCGGGCGCTGTTCGGCCGGTACGTGACCGTCGCGGCCAGCGCCGAGGCCGCCTCGACCACTCCGGCCCGCCAGGTGCCGGACCGGTAGACCCAGACCGGGTCGGTCGGCCGGTAACTGGCGGTGGAGTCGATCTCCGCCGGGTTCCGTCGGTGCGGATCCACGTTGGGTACTGGCATCTTGTCACTGCCCTCCTGACTCGGCACCGGGTGTCGTCTCGATCAGTTCACGGGGCACGGCCGGCGTGCCGGTGGTCTCGCCGGTCGCACTGCTCGACCGGCCGAGCTGTGCCTGGCTCTGGACGTACCCCCCGAGCGGGCCGACGCAACCGGCCGCGTCGACCTCGGCCGGGGCGAGTCGGGCCCGCCGGGTCTTCACCCGGTACATCGCGGCGTCGGCGAGGTCGAGCACCTCGGTCAACTGCGCGCAGCCGTGCACCGGGGCCAGTCCGATCGACGCGGTGACCCGCAGGTCGCGCTCGGCCACCTGGATCGGCGCGGAGAGCAGCTCCGCGAGCCGTCGCGCGGACTGGTGCAGCCAGCGTCCGTCGGCACGGGTTCCGGCGAGCAGGCCGGCGAACTCGTCTCCGCCGAGCCGGGCCACCAGGTTGTTGCCCGCGTACGCCGCGAACCGCCAGGCCACCGCGACCAGCACCTGGTCTCCGGCGGAGTGCCCGAACCGGTCGTTGATCTGCTTGAAGTCGTCGAGGTCGAGGACCACCGCAACCAGCGGCGGCCGGCCGGGATCGGCGACCAGCGCGGCGCCGATCTGGTAGAAGGCCCGCCGGTTGAGCAGCCCGGTCAGCGGGTCGTGGGTGGCCGCGTGCCGTTCCGACTGCAACTCCTCGCGGAGCCGGACCACCTCCGCCTGGGCCAACCGCACCTGGCCACGCATCCGCCAGGCCGCGCCGAGGCCCGCTACCGCGGCGGCGCCGGCCGCGAAGGTGAAGGGATCCACGGTCTCGTGTCCCTTCAGGAGACCCGGCCGGAGGCACGGTCGTCGGTCGGACGCGGACCGTGTCCGAAGGCCGGTAGCCGGGAGTAACCAGTGACTGTCCGTGATCCAAGTTCGCGTACGCCAGCACGGGCCGAAACTGCGCCGTTGCGATCCGTTGGCGACCATCTGCCCAGGCAGGCGCGCGTGTCGGCGATCTTGCCTGGTCCCCGACGCTTCGGTTGCGCTGGCAACGGCCCCCCGCCTCCATCACGAAAAGTGAACAAACGGACACACCCTTACCGCGCTATCATGCTCGCTGTCAGGTGCAGGCGCAAGAGCGAATGCACGTGCAGATGGTCATGCAGAGATGACCAGACGGGTGCTCCACGCACCGTCACGGCTGAGGACGCGTCCACGGGGAGGAATCAGTACGCAGCCGGGCCTACGCGACGCCCACCGCCCCCAGCCCTCCGGAACCCCCAGAAAGACTGGCGATGATTCAGACGTACAACGGCATGTCCACCGGCCAGCTGCCCACCCTCGCCTGGCAGAAGAGCCGCCGCAGCAACCCCAGCGGTAACTGCGTCGAGATGGCCGAGTTGCCCGGCGGCGCCGGTATCGCCGTGCGCAACTCCCGGGACCCCGACGGACCGGCGCTGATCTACACCATCGACGAGATCACCGCCTTCATCCTCGGCGCCCGCGACGGGGACTTCGACAACCTCATCGGTTAGCCAGGGCTACCTACGGCGTCCGGTACGTCGACACCACCGTTCGCCACCGCCCCGACACGCTCGGCGCGAGCCCCGACTGTCCGAGGGTCGAGAAAATTAGCGCGTTGGGTCTACCCTCCGCACCGTCCCGCCATGGCATGCTTACCGACGGATTTGGCCCAGCCCTTGGTGGGCTGCGTCGAGCATGTGTGGAGGCGACACGTGACGATGGCTCCATCCGGCCATGACTCGGTTCCCGACGGCGGCGAGATCGCCGACGGCGAACCGATCGTCGATGGTGGGCCGGTCTTCGCGGGTGGAGCCGCCGACCCCGGGATGGCGGGCGGCCCCACCGTGCTGCGAATCCTGCTCGGCAGCCAGTTGCGCAAACTACGGGAGGCCAGGGGCGTCAGCCGCGACGACGCGGGCTGGGAGATCAGGTCGTCCGGGTCCAAGATCAGCCGGATGGAGCTGGGCCGGGTGGGATTCAAGGAACGCGACGTCGCAGATCTGCTGACCCTCTACCAGGTGACCGACGAGAGCGAACGCTCCGCCCTGCTCGCCCTGGCCCGGCAGGCCAACAACCCCGGCTGGTGGCACCGGTACGGCGACGTGCTGCCCAACTGGTTCCAGTCCTACCTCGGCCTGGAGGCCGCCGCCGCGCTGATCCGGGCCTACGAGGTGCAGTACATCCCCGGGCTGTTGCAGACCCGCGACTACGCCCGGGCCGTCGTGCTGCTCGCCCACGACGGTGCGCCGCCGGACGAGATCGAGCGTCGGGTCGAGCTCCGGATGGACCGGCAGAAGGTACTGTCCCGACCGGGTGCGCCGCAGCTGTGGGCCGTGGTGGACGAGGCGGCGCTGCGCCGCCCGATCGGCGGGGTCGGCGTGATGCGCGGCCAGCTCGAGCATCTGATCGAAGTCGGCAAGCTGCCGAACGTGACCGTCCAGGTGATCCCGTTCCGGGCCGGCGGGCACGCCGCCGCCGGTGGTGCGTTCAGCCTGCTCCGCTTCCCCGACCAGGAACTGCCGGACGTCGTCTACATGGAACAGCTCACCAGCGCGCTCTACCTCGACAAGCGCGACGACGTGGACTACTACGCCGCCGCGATGGAACGACTCTGCGTCGAGGCCGTCCCGCCGACCGAGACCCCGGCGTTCCTCCGCGCGGCCCTGGCCGACCTCGACTCCTGAGCCCCGGCCGCCGCCCCCGCGGCGAGACCGGTTCGGCGCTCCGCCCGGTTCACCGGCGCCGGATGGGCCACACTACCGATATGACTTCCCGCCGCCTCGCTGGCGCCGTCGCCCTGGTCACCGGCGCCTCCTCCGGGATCGGCGCCGCCGCCGCCCGACGGCTGGCCGGTGCCGGTGCGCGGGTCTTCCTCAGCGGCCGCGACCCCGAACGGCTCGCGGCGGTCGCCGCCGAGTCAGGGGGTACGGCGATCCCGTGCGACCTCACCGACCCGGAACGGACGAAGGCGCTCGCCGGACAGGTACTCGACTGCGCCGGCCGGGTCGACATCCTGGTCAACAACGCCGGCCAGGGCTTCGCCGGGCCGCTGACCGGGATGACCGACGCCCAGATCCAGGCGCTGGTGGCGGCGAACCTGACCGCCCCGATGCTGCTCGCCCGGGCAGTACTGCCCGGGATGCTCACCCGGGGCAGCGGGCGACTCGGCTTCGTCGGCTCCATCGCCGGCCGGCTCGGCGTACGCGAGGAGGCGGTCTACGCGGGCACCAAAGCCGGGTTGAGCGTCTTCGCCGACAGCCTGCGCAAGGAGACGACCGGTCGGGGCATCGTGGTCACCGAACTCGTCCCCGCCGTGGTGGACACCCCGTTCTTCGCCACACGCGGCCGGCCGTACCCGCGCCGCCGCCCCCGGCCGGTACCGGCGGAACGGGCCGCCGACGCCCTGCTCACCGGCATGCTCACCGGCCGGCACGAGGTCTGCCTGCCCCGCTGGATGGTGCTGCCGATCGCGGTCCGGGCCACCCTGCCGGCCACCTACCGCCGGCTCGCCGACCGCTTCGGCTGAGGTGCAAGGAAGGGCCCCCTATTATCGTTTTCTGTTGTACAAGGGGCCCTTCCTTGCAGCTCAGTTGGCGCGGATCGCCCGGATCGACTGGCGCAGCGAGGACATGGTGGCGAGTACCGCCGTCGGCTCGTACCCGCAGTGCGCCATGCAGTTGGCGCAGCGGGCGTCCCGCCCCCGGCCGTACGCCGACCAGTCGGTGGTCTCGATCAGCTCCCGGTACGTCTGCGCGTACCCGTCGCCGAGCAGATAGCAGGGACGCTGCCAGCCGAAGAGCGAGTACGACGGGATGGCCCAGGCCGTACAGGAGAAGTCGACCTTCCCCTCGAGGAAGTCCAGGAAGAGCGGCGAGTGGTTCAGCCGCCACTTCTTGCGGCGCCCCTCGCCGAACGCCTTCTTGAACATCGCCCGGGTCTCCGCGACGCCGAGGAAGTGCTCCTGGTCCGGAGCCTTGTCGTAGGCGTACGCCGGAGAGAGCATCATCTGGTCGACGCCCAGGTCGTCGTTGAGGTAGTCGAGCACCTCGATCACCGTCTGCGGGGTGTCGGTGGAGAAGAACGTCGTGTTGCTGGTGACCCGGAAGCCGCGCCGCTTCGCCTCCCGTACCGCCTCGACCGCCTCGTCGAAGACGCCCTCCTTGCAGACCGAGGCGTCGTGCCGCTCCCGCAGCCCGTCGATGTGCACCGCGAAGGAGAAATAGCGGGACGGGGTGAACTTGTGCAGCTTCTTGCGCAGCAGCGCCGCGTTGGTGCAGAGGAAGACGTACTTGCGGCGCTTGACGAGCTCGTCGACCAGCCGGTCGATCTCCGGGTGCATCAGCGGCTCGCCGCCGGCGATGGAGACCATCGGCGCCCCGCACTCCTCGATCGCGGCGAGCGCCTGCTCCACCGGCATCCGGCGCTTCAGCACGTCAGCCGGGTGCTGGATCTTGCCGCAACCGGCGCAGGCCAGGTTGCAGGCGAAGAGCGGCTCCAGTTCGACCAGCAGCGGAAAGTGCGTCCTCCGACGCAGCTTCTGCTCCATCAGGTAGCGGCCGACCCGCAGACTCTGGCGCAGGGGCATGCCCATCGTCACCACCCCGTTCCGGTCGGCCGGTCGATCGGCGCGCGGCGATCCCGCACGGCATTGCGCGAACTGGTCCCCGTCATGGTGTTCGAATCTCCTTGGGAAGGGTGAAGTGCACATCCTCGGTACGCGTGCTGTGCTCCCGTACCGCGTCGGCGCCGAGCCCGGCCAGCGCCGCCACGGTCTGGTCGACCAGCCAGGGCGGCGCCGAGGCACCGGCGGTCACGCCGATCGTCCGGGCACCGGCGAGCCAGCGGAGGTCGACCTGCTCCACGTCGTCGACCAGGTACGCCGGGGTGCCCCCGCGCTCGGTCACCTCGACCAGGCGCCGGGAGTTCGACGAGTTGGCCGAGCCGAGCACCAGTACCACGTCGGCAACGGCGGCCACCTCGCGCAACGCCGCCTGCCGGTTGGTGGTGGCGTAGCAGATGTCGTCCGAGGAGGGCCCGGTCAGCGCGGGGAACCGCCGCCGGAGTACGTCGAGGACCCCGGCCACCTCGTCCACGGCCAGGGTGGTCTGCACCAGGTACGACACCCGGTCCGGGTCGGCGACCTCGATCCGTTCCGCGTCACCGACCGACTCCACCAGGGCGATCCGGCCGGGTACCTCGCCGAGGGTGCCCTCGGTCTCCTCGTGCCCGGCGTGCCCGATGAAGAGCACCGTGTTGCCCCGCCCGGCGAACCGGCGGGCCTCGCTGTGCACCTTGGTCACCAGCGGGCAGGTCGCGTCGATCACCGGCAGTCCCCGGTCGGCGGCGGCGGCCCGGACCGCGGGCGCCACCCCGTGCGCGGAGAAGACCGTGGTCGCGCCGTCCGGGATCTCGGTCAGCTCGTCGACGAAGACCGCCCCGCGGCGTTGCAGGTCGGCGATGACGTGCAGGTTGTGCACGATCTGCTTGCGGACGTAGACCGGCGGGCCGTGCCGGTCCAGCGCCTGCTCCACCACGCTGATCGCCCGCTCCACCCCGGCGCAGAACGACCGGGGCGCGGCCAGCACCACCTGCCGGGCGGTGGTCGCCGCCGCCCACTCCGACAGGGCCGGGCCGAGTCGCGGCAGCACCCGCAGCGCCGCGATCACCCGGCCGAGCGTCGCCGGCCGGTACAGCGGATGCGGTGGCACGTCGGCGACCACCCGTACGCAGGCGATCGGGCGACCGGCGGCACCGGCCAGCAGCGCCGCCGACTCGGTGTCCACCGCGATCGCGCCGGTGGCGGCGAGCCGGGTGCGGTCGGCGCCGTCGACGATCCGCCGGCTGGTCACGACCGGTCCGAGGTGGACGGTCAGGCCCCGTCGGCGCAGCGCCGCCGCGATCATCGGGGCGGCCGGACAGGGTACCGGAGCGCCCCCGACGACACCGGCCCGACGTACCTCGGTGGCCACCACCAGGTCGCCGGTGCGCAGCCACGGCACCAGCCCACCGGCGATGCCGGCCACCGCCAGCGCGCCGGTGTCGCGGTGCCCGGCGGCGACCCTGGCGGCCCGGGCCGGACCCCGACCGGTACGCCGCAGCGGTGCGCCCGGCGGCAGGCCGCGCCGCAACCCGAGGGCCTCCGCCCGCATCGGTGCGAACAGCACCCAGTCCCCGCCACTCAACTGGACTCTCCCGGATCGCGGGACAGCCGGCCGGCGTACTCGGGGTCGCGCAGCAGCCGGCCGAGGGCGCTGACCGGGAAGACCAGACGGTAGAGGTGGTAGTTGATGTAGAAGTCGCCGGGAAACCCGGTGCCGGTGTACTGCGGCTCGTCCCAGCCCCCGTCCGGGCGCTGGGTACGCACCAGCCAGTCCACCCCGCGCCGGACCGACGCCGAGTCGTCCGAACGGGCGGCGTGCAAAGCCAGCAGCGCCCACCCGGTCTGCGACGCGGTCGAGTCGCCCTGACCCCGCCAGGCCGGATCGCGGTACGAGCGCATGTCCTCGCCCCAGCCGCCGTCGGCGTTCTGCCGTCGGTGCAGCCAGCAGACCGCCCGGATGATCCTCGGGTCGTCCCGGCGTACCCCGGCGGCGATCAGCGCCGGCACCACCGCACCGGTCCCGTAGACGTGGTTGGCGCCCCACCGGCCGAACCAGGAACCGTCCGCCTCCTGGTGGCGCAGCAGCCACGCCACGCCCCGGCGGACCGGGATCGAACCGGCCAGCCCCTCCGCGCAGAGTGCCTCCACCACGTGCGCGGTAACGTCCGCGCTCGGCGGGTCGATCACCTCACCGAAGTCGCAGAACGGCAGGTCGCGAGCGATCGCCCGGGTGTTGTCCGCGTCGAACGCGGCCCAGCCGCCGTCGGCGGACTGCATCCCGCAGAGCCAGCGGACCCCGCGCTCCATCGCCGGCCGCAGCGCCGGATGCGCCCCGCAGCGCCGCAGCGCGAGCAGCACCTCTGCGGTGTCGTCGGTGTCCGGGTAGCCGTCGTTGTCGAACTCGAACGCCCAGCCACCGGGCTCCACCCGGGGCCGGCGTACCGACCAGTCGCCGGGGACCCGGATCTCCTCGGCGAGCAGCCAGTCGGCGGCGGTGGTCAGCGCCGGATGGTCGGCCGGCACCCCGGCGTCGGCGAGCGCGACCATCGCCAGCGCGGTGTCCCAGACCGGGGACTGGCACGCCTCCAGCCGGCGAACCGGGCCGTCCGGAGTCTCCTCCCGGACAGTGAACCGCTCCAATCCGGCCAGCCCGCTGCGCAGCACCGGGTGCGAGAGCGGATAGCCGAGCAGGTGCAGTGCGATCAGCGAATAGACCCACGGCGGCTGGATGCCGCCCCACGAGCCGTCCGCCTCCTGGCGGGCGACGATCCACTCGGCGGCCCGGCGCAGCGCGTTGCGGCGTACCGGGCCGACCGGGTGGCGCTCGTAGCCGCGCAGCGCCGCGTCGAGCCGGTGCATCCAGCGCCCCTTGCGGCTCGGCGTCGCCGCCTGCTCAAGCGGCAGTCCGGTACGCAGTTCGCCGAGCGAGAAGCCGAGCGGGCGTACCGGGCGCAGCGCGCGGACGATCGACAGCGGCACGATGGTCTGCCGGGCCCAGCAGGCGAAGTCGTAGACGTTGAGCGGAAACCACGACGGCAGCAGCACCACCTCGGGCGGGATCGCCGGCAGCCGGTGCCACGGCCACTCGCCGAAGAGCGCCAGCCAGAGTCGGGTGAAGACCCGGCTGCGCTCGATGCCGCCGTGCGCGAGTACGAACTCCCGGGCCCGGCACATGTGCTCGGCGTCCGGCGGGTCACCGGCCAGCCGCAGCGCCGCGTACGCCTCGATGGTGGTGGAGAGGTCCCCCGGCCCGCCGTGGAAGGTCGCCCAGGCGCCGTCCGGGTCCTGCTTCGAGCGGATCCACCGGGCCGTCGGCTCGGTCTCCACCTCGGTACGGATGCCGAGGAACTCCCGCAGCAGCAGGTCCTCGGCCTCCATCGTCACGTTGGTCTCCAGCTCGCCCTGCCACCAGCCGCCCGGCTGCTGCCGCGCGAGCAGCAGGTCCCGCGCCCGGTCCAGCGCCGCCTCGGCGGAAAGGAAGGGCCCCCTACTATCGTTTTCTGTTGTAGAAGGGGCCCTTCCTTGCACCTTGGACGGTGTGGTCGGGTTGCCGTCGCTGGTGGAGACCGTCGCGCCCATCAGTGGTCCCGTCCCGTCATGAAGTGCGCGATCGCCACCAGGTCGGCGTGTGCGTCGGAGCGTTCTCCGGCCGCGCCGGGCTCGCCCAACTGGTCCAGCTCGGCCAGCGCCTCGGTGAGCAGCCGGTCGGCCTGCTTCTCGGTCCAGTCCCGGGCGCCGGTCTCCTCGATCAACTCGGCGGCCAGGCCCAGGTCGGCGGCGGAGAGTTCGCCGGTCCGGGCGTACAACTCGGCGAGCTGGTCACCGGCCGGGCCGCCGGAGGTGAGGGCCCGGACCACCGGAACCGACTTCTTCCGGGCCCGCAGGTCGGAAAGGACCGGCTTACCGGTGACGGCCGGCTCACCCCAGATGCCGAGCAGGTCGTCCACGAGCTGGAAGGCCAGGCCGAGGCGTTCCCCGTACCGGGCCAGGCCGTCCACCAGGGTCGCCGGGGCGCCGCAGAGCACCGCGCCGAGCGTCGCCGAGCAGGAGAGCAGCGCCGCCGTCTTGTCCCGGGCCATCGCCAGGCACTCGTCGAGGGTGACGTCGGGACGGGACTCGAAGGCCACGTCGGCCGCCTGCCCGGCGATCAGTCGCCGGATCGCGGTGTGCATGGTGGTCAGTCCCGCGCGTACGTCCAGGGTTGGGTCGTCCGCGAGTACCTCGTCGGCGAGGCTGAGCATGGCGTCCCCGGCCAGGATCGCCGGACCGACCCCGAACGCCGCCCACGCGGTCGGCCGGTGCCGGCGCTCCAGGTCACCGTCGATCACGTCGTCGTGCAGCAGGGAGAAGTTGTGCACCAGCTCCACCGCGACCGCCGCCGGCAGGCCCCGGCGTACCGGCTGGCCGGCGGTCTGGGCGGAGAGCAGCGCCAGCGCCGGACGCAACCCCTTGCCGCCCCGGCCGGCGGGCTCCCCTGCGGCGTCCCAGTAGCCGAGCTGGTAGCCGGCGACCAGCCGGGTACGCTCGTCGATCCGTTCCAGCGTCGCCCGGATCTCGGGCTGGACGAGTTCGTCCACCTGGGCGAGGACGCTGGGCAGCATCACGGTCATGTCGTCTCCTCGCTACGCTCGTCGTCGCCATGACCTGGACGACTGAGCCCCTCGATGACCACGCTCCGCTCGGTCATGTCGTCTCCTCGTCGCGCCCGGTCGTGCCGGCGCCTGGCGTCTGGGTCGGTGCAGACCCGAGGTGGGCGAGGACCACGTCGGCGGCGCGGTGGCCGCTGCGTACCGCGCCCTCCATCGTGTCCGGCCACCCGGTGTCGGTCCATGCGCCGGCCAGGGCCAGCCCGGGTGCCCGGGTCTGGGCGGGTGGCCGGGCACTGCGGGAACCCGGCTCCTGCCGGAAGGTCGCCCGGGGTTCCCGGGTCACGAAGGCGTCCCGGACCCGGGCCTGCCGGGCCGCCGGGAAGAGTTCCGCCAGCGCGTCCAGGTAGGTCCGGACCAGTTCGCTGGCCCGGACGCCGAGCACCTGCTCGGCGGCGGAGATCGAGACCACCAGGTACTGCCCGGACCCGCCGGGCGCGGTCCGGTCGAAGACCCACTGCACCGGCGTGTCCAGCCCGGCGGCGAACTCCAGTTCGGTGACCCGCTGCTGGTAGTGCACGTGCACGTTGACGATCGGCGCGGCACCCAGCCGGGCCCAGCGCGCCCGGTCCGGGGCGGCCTCGGCCGGCACCAGCCGGGCGGCCTGCGGATGCGGCACCGCCAACACCACCGCGTCGGCGGTCAGCTCGATGCCGTCGCCGGAGACCTGGAACCGGCCCCGGTCGGTACCGATCCGCTGCACCCGTACCCCGGTGCGGACCGTCGCGCCGCGCCGCCGGAGCAGTACGGAGGCCGGTACACCGTGCAGTTCGGACAGTGGTGCGGTCGGCCGGCCGATGTCGGCGGCGTCGGCCCGGTCCAGCAGCCCGGTCCGGAAGACCCGGGCGGCCAGCGCCAGCGAGGCCCGTTCCGGCGGAGCGTTCAGGGCAGCGGTGCAGATCAGCTCCCAGAGCCGGGCCACGGTCGGCGCGTCCTGCCCGTGCGCGGCCAGCCATGCGCCGAAGCTGACCCGGTCGGCGGCCGGGTCGTCCGGTTCGACCCGGCGCAGCGCGGCGGCGGCCCGGACCGCCGCCAACCGCTGCCCCACCCGCAGCGGGCGGTAGCCGAGCAGGGCCGGCAGCAGGTGGGCCGGGGCCGGCAGCCGACGGTTGCGGGCCAGGACGTGCGGCGGCCCGCCGGCCCGCAGGATCGGCACCGCGAACCCGTCCTGCACGGCCGCCCGGTCGGCGCTGCCAAGCTGGACGAGCAGGTCGCGGTACTGCTGGTAGCAGCGGAGGAAGACGTGCTGCCCGGTGTCCACCGTCAGTTCGCCGCGCCGGAACGAGTAGGTGGCGCCGCCGAGCGCCGGACGGGCCTCCACCAGGGTCACCCGGTGCCCGGCGTCGAGCAGCCGCACCGCCGAGGCGATGCCGGCCAGCCCACCGCCGACCACGCAGACCCCTCCGTCGGTCACGGTGCGCTCCGGGTCATCGCCCGCGCCGCGACGTACGCCTTCTCCCAGCCGGGCAGCGAGACCCGCTGCCGGGTCACCGCCAGCGGGTCGGCCACCATCCGGGCCAGCAGCCGGTGGTAGATCCCGGCCATCGCCGCCACACAGGCCGCGCTGCGCCGGTCCAGCAGCGGCAGCAGCCGCAGCCCGGTCTGGTAGTACCGTTCGGCCCGGTGCGCCTGCCAGCGGAGCAGCGCGGCGAGCCGGTCCGGCGGGTCGGTCAGCGCGCCGTCCGGGCCGAGTTCCAGGGTGCAGCCGAACCGCTCCAGGTCGCGGTGGGGCAGGTAGACCCGGCCGGCGGCCCGATCCTCCACGATGTCCCGCAGGATGTTGGTCAGTTGCAGCGCGATGCCCAGGGTGTCGGCGAGTTCGGCGGCCGCCGACCGGTCCATCGAGGGCCGGAGTGCGAAGACGCCGAGCGAGAGCCGGCCGATCGACCCGGCGACGCAGCGGCAGTAGCCGACCAGTTCCTCGAAGGTCTCGTAGCGGGCACCCCGGACGTCCGCCACGCAGCCGTCGACCAGCTCGTCGAAGGCGGCCAGCGGAATCGGCAGCCGGGCCGCCGCGTCGGCCAGGGCGACCAGCACCGGATCCCCGCCGGCCTCCGGCAGCCGGTGCAGCGCCGCCCGGATCTGGTCGAGCCGGGCCAGCTTGGTCGCAGCGGGCAGCTCGCCGTCGCCGATGTCGTCGATGCGCCGGGCGACGGCGTACACCGCGCAGAGCGCGGCGCGCCGGTCGGGGCGGAGCAGCCGGATCCCGTACGAGAAGTTGCGCGCCTGGCTGCGGGTCACCCGGGCGCACTCCCGGTAGGCACGCTCCAGCCCCGCGTCGGCGGTCATCCGCGCACCCCGCTCGGGCGCAGTGCGACCCGGGGCGGCCAGTACGACCTGAGCCAGGCAGCGGCGATGCCGGCCCGGGTGGGCTTGGGCGGCCCGGGCAGCGGGTCGTGGCCGGCCCGGGCCAGTGCGGCGAGCGCGGCCCGCCCACCGGCGACGTATCCGCCGACCGCCAGCCGGGCCCAGCCGTGCAGGTCGGCGACGAGCGGTGCACCGGCGTCGAGGAGGTCGGCGGCGCGCTGCGCCTGGCGCCGGACCACCGTACGGAGCCGGTCGCCGGCCCGGGGCGCGTCGAGGTCCTCCTCGGACACCCCGGCCGCCGCCAACTCCTCGGTCGGCAGGTAGATCCGGCCCCGGCGCCGGTCCTCGGCGACGTCCTGGAGATGCTCGACCACCTGCAAGGCGGTGCAGATCCGGTCGGAGAGCCGGATCCGGTCCGGCGAGGCGGCGCCGAAGACGTGCAGCACCAGCTCGCCGACCGGGTCGGCGGAGAGGTGGCAGTAGTCGACCAGGGCGCCGAAGGTCGGATAGCGGCGCACCGTCTGGTCGCGCCGGTTCGCCTCGATCAGCCGCAGCAGCGGGTCGATCGGCAACCGGCAGTCGACCACGGTGGGCGCCAGCCGGACGAGTACCGGGTGCCGGGGCAGCCGGCCGTGGTAGAGGGCGCGTACCTCACGGTCGAACCGGTCCAGCCCGGCGAGCCGGGTGGCCGGCGTCTCGTCCCGACCGCTCTGGTCCGGCTCGTCGCCGAGGTCGTCCACGTAGCGGGCGTACCAGTAGAGGGCGAGCAGGTGCCGGCGGATCCGGGCCGGCAGGACGCGCAGCGCGACGGGGAAGTTCTCCCCGGCCAGTACGGTGTCCGGCTGCCGGCGCCCACCCGGCCGATCCGCGGACGGATGGTCGGGAGCATCGTCGGTCAGATGAAGCACACTGCCGCCTCTCGCGAGGTCCAGCCGGCTCAGCGGGGCCGCGCCAGACCGCCGCGCCGGATTGGTCGTAATCCACCACTCGCGCTAAGTAATCTTCACCGAGAGTACCCAAATTCCCACCCTGGGCGGTGCGGCCTGCCGAATTCCTCTCGGCGTGTTCGACGATCCGTCGCGGCGCACCCCCGATCGACCGGACCGGCCCGGTGGATGGGCGGCGGTGGTCGGCGTGTCAGCTTGACCGGGTACGCCGGGCCATCCAGATGCCGACGGTCATCGCCGCCACCGCGACCAGCCCGGCCAGCAGCCGGGGCCCCTCCAGCGACAGTTTCTCCTCGAAGGCGAAGACCCCGATCAGCACGCCGGTGAACGGGTCGAGCAGCGCGATCGCGGTCAGCGGGGCGGCGATCGGGCCACCCTGGAAGGCGTTCTGGTTCAGGACCAGCGCGGTGCCACCGACCAGTACCAGAGCGTAGAGATGCCAGTCCGTGAAGACCTCGACGGGGTGGTCCGGCAGCTTCTCGGTCACGCTCTTCACCAGGGCGGCGGCCAGCCCGTACAGCAGTCCGGTGGCGATGCCGAGCATCAGACCCCGGGTCGCGTCCTGGGTCCGCCAGGCCACCAGCAGGCAGACCGCGACCAGTGCGCCGATCGCGGCCCCGACCAGGATCCAGGACCACGCCTTCGGCTCCGTGACCCCGCCGCGCGGGTTCGCGGCGAGCAGGAACCCGGTCAGCCCGATGACCCCGATCACCACCACCAGCATGTCCCGGCGGTGCGGCCGGCGCCGCTCGAGCGCCGCCTCCAGCGGAATCGCCATGAAGAGTCCGCTGACCAGGAGCGGTTCGACCAGGGCGAGTGCGCCGAAGCGCAGCGCCAGCGCCTGGAGGACGGTACCGAACGCGTCCGGCACCCAGCCCAGCAGCCAGAGCCGGCGGTGCAGCAGCCGGATCAGCAGCCGCGGGTCGATGGTCCGGGTCGGTCGCTCCTGTTTGGCGGCGTGCTGTTCCAGTACCGAACTCACCGCGAAGCAGGCGGCCGAGGCGAGTCCGAGCAGGATGGCGATGCCGTTCACCGGGTCGTACCTCCGGACCGGGCCCTCCCGGACACCTCGGCGTCGGGTCGTGCCACCGGCCCCGGGGCGGCACGATGTGTGGCCCGCACGTCAGCCTTGCCGGTCCGGGTGGTTCGCCGGGCGCGTACCGTCGGCCCGGGGTTGGTCCGCGCCGATCCGCAACCTCGCCACACCGGCCCGCAGCCCCACCCATCGGGTCAGGGTCCGCCGGGACGGCACCGCCGCCACCGCGGCCGGTAGCTCGGCCGGCACCTCCGGACCAGCCGGCGCCGCGCCGTCGACCAGGGCGGGAGTGCCGAGCGGCTCGTCGGCCAGTGCGGGCGCGGTGGCCGGGGTGTGGAATGGCGAGGCCGAACCTGAGCCCTCTGTCACCGGCTCGGGCAGCGCTCCGCCCCGGGCGATGTCGGCGACCACCGTCGCGGGGTCGGTCTCGAAGAGAGCCAGGCCGGCGGCGCGCTGCCGCTCGCCGGCCTTACCGTCGGCGAGCCGGACCAGGGTCGGGCCGAGTTCGGCGCCCCGGCGTACCCAGGTCGCCACCCCGGCCCTGGCCATGGTGGCCGCGTTCGCCCGGCCGTGCCCGGGGATCGGCCGGTAGGTGGCGACCGGCAGGCCGCAGGCCATCGCCTCCAGCGCGGTGAGTCCACCGGCGTTCTCCACCAGGACGTCGGCGGCGCGCAGCAGCTCCGGCATGTCGTCGACCCAGCCGAAGACGTATCCGGTACCCCGCCGCTCCAGCCGGCGCAGCAGCGTCTCGTTGCGGCCGCAGACCACGACCGGGACGGCCACCCCGGTACGCGCGATCTCGGCCGCCGTCCGGGCCACCGCGCCGACGCCCCAGGAGCCGGCGACCAGCAGCGCGAGCCGGGCGTCGACGGGCAGGCCGAGCCGCTCCCGGGCGCGGCGCTTCTCGGCCGGCGAGCCCGGGCGGAAACCGGCCGAGACCAGCCGGCCGGCCACCCGGACCTCGCCGGCACCGAGTGCCCGGGCCTCGGCCCGGGTGGTGCGGTGCGCGGCGCAGTGCACGTCGATACCGGGCGACACCCAGATCGGGTTCACCGCGAAGTCGGTCAGATAGGTGACCACCGGTACGGCGAGCCGCCCGTCCCGGCGCAGCGGTCCGACGATCTGGCTGACCACCGGGTACGTCGACACCACCGCCCGGGTGTCCGGGGGCAGCATCCGGAGTACCCGGGGCCACACCGGTCGGAGCAGCGCCCGGGTGATCGGCGCGGCCCGGCTGAAGTTGCCGCCGATCGCGAAGAGCAGCCCGTAGATCCACGGCAGCCGGCTCAGCATGCCGTGGTAGGTGCCGCGCAGCAGCCGGCCCAGTCCCCACGGGAAGATGTCGGCCAGGTCCACGCAGTCGGCCAGCAGGCCCCGTTCGCGCAGCCGGCCGGCGAGTTCCCGGCTCGCGCCGTCGTGCCCGGCGCCCGCGCTGGCGTAGATGATCATTACGCGCGGACGCCGCCCACCGACGCCGCTGGCGGGCGGCTCGGACGCCTCCTTGCGGTTCGCGTCGGACCGCCCGGATCTGAACGTCATCCGGCCATCTACCCGCAGGAGGTGCGAAGAATCCTCGGACCGCCACACCGACTTCCGTCAGGCGGCAACGGACCCGTTCCGGCACCGCATCTGCCCGAACACCCCGACCCGGACGCCCGGCCGGACGTAGACTCCGGATACCCCGCGACGCCCGGCCCACGCGCGAACCGGCGCCGCCGGCCGCAGCCCCGGCCCACCGGGAGGTCGCCATGCGGGTCCTGATCGTCACCGCCGGCTCCCTCGGCGACGTCGCGCCCTACACCGGACTCGGTGCCCGGTTACGGGCCGCCGGCCACCGGGTGGCGGTCGCCGCCCCGGAACCGTACGCCGACCTCGTCACCGGAGCCGGCCTGGACTTCCGGCCGATCGCCGGGGACCTGTCGGCGCTGCGGGCCGAGCACGCCGGAGGGCACCGATCCTGGACCGTGCCGGGCGCCCCCGAGCTGGTCGAGTTCATCCGGCTCGGCGGCCGGTTCGTCGCCGAACTCGGCACCGGCATCGCGGCCGCGGCCGGGGCGGACACCGAGGTAATGCTGCTGTCCAGCACGACCGCACCACTGGGCTACTCGGTGGCGCAGTACCACCACATCCCGTGCCTCGGTGTCTTCCTCCAGCCGACCGCTCCCACCCGGGCGTTCCCGCCGGTCGTACTCGGGGTGCGCTCGCTCGGCGGCTGGGGCAACCGACTCGCCGGCCGGCTCGGGCGGCTCCTCGTCGACCGGGTGTACGCCGACGCCTCCCGGCGGCTGCGCGCCGAACTCGGCCTGCCACCGGTCGGACTCGGCCGCCTGGCCCGGCTCGCCGACGGGGACGGCTGGGCGGTGCTGCACGGGTACAGCCCGACCGTGCTGCCCCGGCCACCGGACTGGCCGGCCGGGCTGGACGTGGTCGGCTACTGGTGGCCGGTGACCCGCCCCGGCTGGCAGCCGCCGGCCGAACTGGTCGACTTCCTCGCCGCCGGCCCTCCCCCGGTCTACGTCGGCTTCGGCAGCCTGGCCGACACCGGGAACGGACTGCACCGTCTGGTCGCCGGTGCGCTGCGCCGGGCCGGCGTACGCGGCGTGTTGCAGGGGATGCGCGACGCCGGGTCGGACCGGGTCGAGCACCAGGACGGGGACCTGATCGCCGTCGGGGACGTACCGCACGACTGGCTCTTTCCCCGGATGGCCGCGCTGGTCCACCACGCCGGTTGCGGCACCACGGGTGCGGGTCTGCGTGCCGGGGTGCCGGCGGTGCCGGTACCGGTCTTCGCCGACCAGCCGTTCTGGGCCGCCCGGATGGTCGCCCTCGGGGTCGCTCCGACGGTGCTGCCGTTCCGCCGGCTCGACGAGGCCGGGCTGGCCACCGCGATCCGGGCCGCGGTGACCGAGCCGGGGCTGCGGCGCCGGGCGGAGGCCCTCGCCGACCTGATGGTGGCCGAGGACGGTGCCGGCGCGGTGGTGGCCGTGGTCGACCGGCTGGCCCGTTGACCGGTCGACCACGGCCAGCTCGACTCCGGCCGCCCGGGCCCGGGCCCGGGCGGCCGGCCGTCCGCCGCCGTGCTCAGAGCTTCTCGTAACAGGGCCCGTCCAGGGTGTACGCCTGCGCGGTCGGACCGGCGGTCAACGGCCGGACCTGGCTGACCCCGGTCGGTGCGGCCCGGTCCGGCCGGTACACCGCGGTGACCCGGACCGCGCCGTCGTTCGGCCCGGCGGCGTAGTTGCCGGCGCCGGCCGGCAGCATACCCTCGTAGTCGACCGACTTCAGCGACTTGACCGCCGCCAGCAGCCCGGCCCGGGTCAGGTCGCCGTCGGCCACCGCCCTGGCCAGCGCCGCCTTCATCGGGTAGGACCAGACCCAGCCGGAGGTGTACCCGTCGTTCGGGGTGATCTGGCCCAGCGCCTGCCGCAACGCCTGGTGCCCGGGGGTGTCGGTGCCCCACGAGTCCCACGGCGCGGTCTGCTCGTAGCGGGCCAGCAGGGCGGGGGCGGCGGCGCTCTGCAACAGCGCCGGATTCCAGGTCGGGCTGGTGCCGATGAACCGGCCGGTGAAGCCCCGGGCCGCCGCCTGGCCGACGATCGCCGCCGCATCGGCCGGCCCCATGGTCAGGATCACCAGGTCGGGCCGGCCGGAGAGGATCGCCTGGATGGCACCGGCCTGCTTGTCCGCGCCGGAGTCGGTCTTCACCGCGTTGAAGGTCAGCCCGAGGCTCTGCGCGCCGAGCTTCGCCCCGGCCGCCGCGTCGTCGCCGTAGTCGCCGGCCAGGTGTACGGCCAGCACCGACTTCACCCCGTGCGCCTCGCGGGCGTAGTCGAGCGCGTTCATCGACTCCAGGCAGTAGTTGGCGCCGGACTCGACGATCACGTCCTCGAAGGCGTACGCCGAGGTCCACGCGGCCGGCGCCGCGACCACGCTGCTGGCCTTCATGTCGGCCAGGATGGCGGCGGTGGTCGGCGAGCCGAGGGTCTGGGCCAGGGCCAGCACGTTCGGCTTCATCTCCTGGTACGCCTGGTTGTGCGTCTGCGGGTTGTATTTGTTGTCCCGGATCCAGCGGGTCACGTCGACCTCGTAGTCGCCGATCCCGCCGGCCGTGTTCACCCGCTTCCAGAACGCCTTCTGCGCGTCGGTGATCGGCACCGCCAGCGCCCGGAACGGCCCCTCGGTCAGGTCAGAGATGATGCCGAGGTAGATGCACCCCTTGTTCCGGTCCACCGCCTCCGGGCACGGCTCGGCGGTGACCCCGACGTCGGTCTTCACCCCGGAGGCGTCGGTCTCGGTGTCCCCGCCGCGACATGCGGCGAGTGCGGCGCAGAGCAGCAGGGCGACGGTCGCGGCGGCGAGCCGGCGCGGTGCGGAACCGGACGGTCTGTTCCTTCCCATGGCTACCTCACAGGTCAGTAGGAGCAGCTCGATAGGAGAACGGAAATCTGTCAGTAGGAGAACGGCCAGGTTTTCCAGTAGTTGCGGACCCGTACCCAGATCCCGAACAGGCCCCGGGGCTCGAAGATGAGGAAGACGACCAGGAGTACGCCGTAGAGGATCGTCTCCACCTGGAAGACGTTCGGCACCTCGTTCGGCTGGGCGCTGAGGAACGGCACCCACGCCTGCAACTCCCGGGTGAACCGGGGCAGCAGGGTGATGAAGAACGCCCCGGCGATCGCGCCGGAGATGGTGCCCGCGCCGCCGATCAGCACCATCGCGATGTACTGCACCGACAGCAGCAGGCTGAACGAGCCCGGGTCGAAGAACCCGGTGATGGTGTAGAGCAGCGCCCCCGCGCAGCCGGCGTACGCCGACGAGACGGCGAAGGCGATCGTCTTGTAGCGGGCCAGGTTCACCCCGATCACCCCGGCGGCGATGTCCCGGTCCCGGATCGCGGTGAACGCCCGCCCCACCTTCGACCGGGCCAGGTTGGCGGCGGCCAGCGCGAAGCCGAGCAGGAGCAGCAGCATCAGCCAGTAGAGCTTCTGGTCCCGGGTGCCGAGCGGGCCGGTGGCGGCGATCGGCTGTCCGAAGAACTCCAGGGTGGCCGCCGGCCGGCCCACCCCGGCGCCGCCGGTCAGTGCCGACCACTCGCTGAAGACGTGCGCTCCGATGAAGACCAGGCCGAGGGTGACGATCGCCAGGTAGAGGCCGCGCAGCCGGGTGGCGAGCGGGGCGACGAGCACCCCGGCCAGCCCGGCGACCAGGCCGGCGGCGGGGAGCCAGACCGCGATGTTGGTGACCCCGAAGCCGATCACCCGGCCGTCCGGGTCGCCGCTGATCGCCGCCGCCGTGTAGGCGCCGACGGCGAGGAAGAACGCGTGCCCCAGCGAGACCTGGCCGGCGTACCCGGTGACGAGTCCGAGCCCGATCGCCCCGATCGCGGCGACGCAGCAGAGCGCCAGCAGTTGCAGCCACTCGTCGGTGAGCAGGAACGGCAGGCCGAGGGCGACGACCAGCAACCCGGCCACCGCCGCCCGCTTGGCCCCGGTGTCGAGAAGGGCCAGTTCGCTGGCGTACGAGGTGGAAAGTTCCGGCCGGCCGCGCGGCCGGGTACGCCGCCCCGCGATCGTCATACCCGCTCGACCTCCCTGGTGCCGAAGAGCCCGTACGGGCGGACGAGCAGGACCAGCAGCATCAGCACGTACGGGCTGATCACCGAGACGTTGCCGCCGAGCCAGGGCACGTGCTGCTGGTAGCTGGCGGTGAGTTCCTGGATCGTCCCCACAGCCAGCCCGCCGACCACCGCACCGGGCAGCGAGTCGAGTCCACCGAGGATGATCACCGGCAGGGCGGTCAGCGCGATCAGCCAGAGCGCCGCGTCGACGCTGGCTCCGGCGGCGGCGAAGGTGCCGGCCACCGCCGCCAGGCCACCGGCCAGCCCCCAGGAGAGGGCGAAGACGGCGCCGACCGAGACGCCCTGGGCCAGCGCCGCCTCCTGGTCGTAGGCGGCGGCCCGCATCGCCAGCCCCATCCGGGTGTAGCGGAAGAAGGCGAAGAGCCCGACGATCAGCACGGCGGTGGCGAGCAGCGCGGCGAGGTGCCGCTGTTGCAGGTCGATCCCGGTGCCGGGGACCGCCACGGTACGCAGTCCCCACGGGTCGCCGACGTGCCGGACGTCGAGTCCGATGAACCCGTTGACCACCACCCGGACGGCGACGTCCACCCCGAGGGTGATGATGGCGACCACGAACGCGGGTCGGCCGACCATCGGCCGCACCGCCACCCGTTCCACCCCGAGCGCCAGCCCGGCGGTGAGTACGGCGGCGACCGGTACCGCCACCCAGAAGCCGACCGACCCGGCCAGGTAGGTGACCAGCACCGCGCCGGCCAGCATGAAGGCGGGCTGGGCGAAGCTGATCACCCGGGTCGCCTTGTAGATGATGACGAAGCCGAGGGCGAGCAGGGCGTAGACGCTGCCGGTGCCAAGGCCGCGCAGCAGGCTCTCGGCCAGTTCGGTCATCCCGCCGCCTCCTCCGGGCCGGTCTTCGCCGGGGCGCGCCGGTACAGCTCGTCGATCAGGTCGGCGAATCGTTCGGCGACGGCGGCCCGGCGTACCTTCTGGGTGGCGGTCAGCTCGCCGTCGTCGTGGTCGAGTTCCTTGGGCAGCAGCGCGAACCGCCGGACCTGCTCCACCGGGGCCCGCCCGGCGTTGACCGTCGCGACCAGCCCCTCGACCAGGGCCCGGACCTCGGGCTTGCCAACCAGGTCCCGATAGGTGGTGTAGGCCAGCCCGCTGCGCTGCGCCCACTCCCCCACGGTCTCCAGCTCGATCCCGACCAGCGCGGTCAGGTACGGCCGGCGGTCGCCGACCAGGATCGCCTCCTTGACGTACGGCGACGCCTTCAGCGCGTTCTCGATCTCGGAGGGGCCGATGTTCTTGCCACCCGCAGTGATCATGATGTCCTTGGCCCGGTCGGTGATCCGCACGTGGGTGCCGTCGACCCACTCGCCGACGTCGCCGGTCCGCAGCCACCCGTCGGCGTCGAGTACGGCCGCCGTCGCCACCGGGTCCCGGTAGTAGCCGGCGAAGACGCCACCGTGCCGGGTCAGGATCTCTCCGGTCTCCTCGTCGATCCGCAGCTCGACGCCGGGGTGCGGCTCGCCGACGGTGCCGAGCCGGACCCGGCCCGGCCGGTTTCCGGTGGCGACCGCGGTGTTCTCGGTCATCCCGTACACCTCGTGCATCGGGATGCCGAGGCCCATGAAGAACCGCAGCACGTCCGGGGCGATCGGGGCGGCACCGGAGGCGGCGTACCGGACCCGGCGCATCCCGATCCGCACCCGCAGCGCGCGGTAGCAGAAGAGCCAGCCGACCGCGTACGCCAGCCGGGTGCCGGCGGTGTGCCGGCCACCGGTCCGGACCAGCGTACCCGCGATCCGGTCGGCGACCCCGAGCCACAGCCGGGCGTTCCACCGCTTGACCGGGGAGGCGTTGGCCAGCCGGACGGTCACCCCGGCGAGGATCTTCTCCCAGATCCGGGGCACCCCGAACAGGATCGTCGGCTGCACCTCCCGCAGGTTCGCCCGCACGGTGTCGATCGACTCGGCGAACGCCACCTGCACCCCGGCACCGGCGTTGAACCAGGTGGTGAAGATCCGCTCCGCGACGTGACAGAGCGGCAGGTACGACAGCAGCAGGTCGTGCGGTCCCGGCGGCGGATCGGTGAACCCGCCGTCGTCGACGAGTACCCGGATCGCGAAGTCCACGTTGGCCACCGTCAGCATCGCGCCCTTGGCCGGGCCGGTGGTGCCGGAGGTGTAGATCAGCGTGGCGACGTCCTCCGGGGTCGCCGCCGCCATCCGCGCGGCCACCGCCCCGGGCTCCGCCGCCCGGTGCTCGGCGCCGATCGCCAGCAGTTCGTCCCAGCCGAGCAGGGCGGGATGCTGGTAGCGGTGCCGGATGCCGCGCGGTTCGAGGTAGACGATCCGCTCCAGCTCGGGACAGTCGTCGGCGACCTCCAGCACCTTGTCGACCTGCTCCTGGTCCTCGGCGATCAGCACCCGGGCACCGGAGTGGGACAGCAGGTAGCCGACCTCCGGTGCCGGATTGGTCGGGTAGAGCCCGACCGTCATCGCCCGCAGCGCCACGGTCGCCACGTCGGTGAAGAGCCACTCCCGACGGTTCTCCGCGTGGATCGCCACCCGGTCGCCGGGCCGCACGCCGAGCGCCAGCAGCCCGTGCGCCACGGTCTGCACCGTGTCCCAGTAGTCGGCCCAGGTCACCTCCTGCCAGATGCCCCGGTCCTTCTCCCGCATCGCCACCGCGTCCGGGGTGGCGAGGGCACGGTCGCGGACCCGTACCGCGATGGTGCTGGCCGGGACGGCGTCGTCGGGCGGGTCGCTGGCCGGTGCGGTTGCGGCGCGGGGATCGGTCATCGCGGCTCCTCCTGTCCCCGACCGTCGGTACGCCGCGCCGGATTCGAGGCGTCGCCGCCGAGGTAGGCCCGCACGACGTCCGGGTGGTGCGGGATCTCGGCCGGACTGCCGGTCGCCACCACCTGGCCGAAGTCGACCACCAGCACCCGGTCGGCCAGGTCCATCACCAGGCCCATGTCGTGCTCGACCAGCACGATCGGGATGTCCAGCTCGTCGCGGATGTCGAGGACGTACCGGGCCATGTCCTCGGTCTCCTCCAGGTTCATCCCGGCGACCGGCTCGTCGAGCAGCAGCAGTTTCGGCTCCATCGCCAGGGCCCGACCCAGCTCGACCCGCTTCTGCACCCCGTACGGGAGCAGACCCACCGGCATCCGCCGCCACCGTTCCAGTTCGAGGAAGTCCACGATCTCCTCCACCGCGGCCCGGTTGGCGATCTCGGCCCGGCGGGCCGAGCCCAGCCAGGCGATCGCGGCGAGCGGTCCGTAGCCGATGTGGTGGTGCCGGCCGAGCAGCAGGTTCTCCAGCACGGTGAGGTTGCCGAAGAGTTCGACGTTCTGGAAGGTCCGGGCCATGCCGAGCGCCGCGATGCTGTGCGGCCGGCGGCCGACCAGGTCCACGCCGTCGAAGAGGACCCGACCGGTCTGTGGTCGGTACACCCCGGAGAGGACGTTGAAGATGGAGGTCTTGCCGGAGCCGTTCGGCCCGATGATGGCGAAGAGTTCGTGCCGGCCGACCGTGAAGCTCACCCCGTCGATGGCCCGTACGCCCGCGAAGTGCAGCCGGACGTCCTCGAACCGCAGGATCGGGTCGGCCTCGGCCGGATCCTCGGCGCGGGGCCGCACCACCGCCGTCACGACAACCACCGCTTGCGTCGCCGGTAGTGCTTGACCTCCCGGAACGAGCGTCGGCCCGCGCCGGCCGCGGCGCCTAGGCCGAGATAGAACTCCCGGATGTCGTCGTCGGCCAGCAACTGTTCGGCGGGCTTGTCCAGCACCACCTGGCCGGTCTCCAGTACGTAGCCGTGGGTGGCCAGCGCCAGCGCCATGGTGGCGTTCTGCTCGACCAGCAGGACGCCGGCCCCGGTCGAGTTGATCGCCACGATCAGCTCCCGTACCTGGTCGACCAGCCGGGGCGCGAGGCCGAGGCTGGGCTCGTCGAGCAGCAGGTAGCGCGGCTGCGCCATCAGTGCCCGACCCATCGCGAGCATCTGCTGCTCGCCGCCGGAGAGGTATCCGGCGGTGTGCCGGCGGCGGGCGGCCAGCGCCGGGAAGAGCCCGAAGACGTGGTCCAGCCGGGCCGGGATCTGTCGGTGTGCGGTGTGCCCGCCGAGCCGCAGGTTCTCCTCGACGGTCAGCTCGGCGAAGATCCGGCGTCCCTCCATCACCTGGCAGACGCCCCGGCGGACCACGGCGGCGGGGCGGAGCCGGTGGATCGGTTCACCGTCGAGCGTGACGGTGCCCTTGGTGACCGCGCCGTCGTGCACGTCGAGCAGTCCGCTGATCGCCCGCAGCAGGGTGGTCTTGCCGGCGCCGTTCGCGCCGAGCAGCGCGACGATCCCGCCGGGCGGTACGGCGAGGCTCACCCCGCGCAGCACCAGCATCACGTCGTCGTAGACGACCTCGAGATTGCGCACCTGCAGCATCCGGGAACCCCCGGCTCTCGGTTGTGGCGCGGGTCACAAGTTACCGGACATTAACCAGGGGGCAACGTTCCGTCAAGAGCATCGGCGCTACGAGCGCCCATTCCACCGGGTCGATCGAGGCGAGGTGTGCCGGTAAACGTCCCTTGTGGACCAACGGGCCGGTTGTCGCCCGTACCTGCTGCCGCTCTCGAGCCGTCGACCCGGTGGTGCCGGGCGCCACGTCACAGAGCGGGCAAGGGTGATCCGGGGTGAGGTCAGTGCCGGTGACGCCAGAGCTGTGCCCGGATCTCGCCGCCGGGATAGCGCGAGCTGTGCACGTTCACGTACGCGGCACCGGCCCGTACCGCCGCGACCAGCTCGGCGAACTGTCCCGCCCCGATCCCCTGTGCGGTCGGGCCGATCACGTCGACCGGTCGGATCGTCCCGCTGACCGTGGCCGGTGCCGGTGGACAGGGCTGGGTGCCCGCCGGCCCGTTGCCGAGGTTGGTGCAGAGGAAGGCGCTGATCCCGCCGCTCTGGGCCCGGCCGCCGACGTGGATGTGCGCCTGGGTGACCGTCCCCTCCAGCGCCTCGTACCCGAGTCGGTAGGTCAGCTCCTGGTCCTCCTCGTCGACGGCGAAGCTGAACCCGCCGCCGCCGCTGGTCGAGATCGCCAACGGGTCCTCCTGGTAGCCGGTCAGCCGTTCCCGTACGACGCCCCAGCGTTCCCGGTCGTCGTCGTTGCGGTCGGCGTTCCCGTACGCGATCCGGACCGTCCCCGCCCCGGCGGCCAGGAGGGCAACCACGGAGGCCACCGCGCCGTACCATCGTCGGATCATCATCGTCGCGCCTCCCGGGTCCGCTCCGGCCACTGCCCGTCACCCGGTTCAACCGGGCGGGCGCCAGCCGGGGCACGACAGTCAGCTGACGGATCGTGGACAGCGGAGCGAAGGCGACCGTCCCGGACCGCATGGCGTCGATCGATACCATGCGGCCCGGAAGAACCGGTCAGACTCCCAGCGAGCGGAGTGGGGGTAGCCCGGACAGGGCGGCGGGTCGGCTCGTGTTGCGGGTGGCGGCGTTCTCGGCCTGGGCGCGCACGGGTTCAGCCGGGGCGGTGACCCAACTGGACTGGCCCCAGTCGCCGTTGTAGGCGGTGCATTCCCACCACTTCTCGCGCGGGTAGCCCGGTTCCTTGTTGCCCTTCTTCACGCAGTCCGTCGGGGTGAGCTTGGCGACGACCGCCTCGTAGCTGCGGATCTGGTCCTGGATCACCAGGTTGATGCCGTTCGGGAGGCCGGCGCGGCCACGGGCGGCGACCACGATGGCGAACAGCGCGGGCAGGACGTGGCCGATGTTGTCGACCGCCTGCGGGGTCTGGACGGTGGTGACGTACGCGGTCGCCAGCGTCGCGCAGCCTGTCGCGTTCTGCGCCCAGAGCTGCCGCACCGTGTTCGACATGTTCTCGATGTCGGCGAACTCGATGGTGTGCTGGCGGGCGCACGCCTGCACGTCAGCCGCGGCGATCAGGTCGGTGTGCGCGATGATGTCGTTCTTCGCGGCCTCGACGGCGGCGACGATCTGCTGGACGGCCGCCTTCAGCGAGGCGTCCTCGGAGCTGCCGCCGCCGAGCAGGTGCCCGGCGACCGCGACCACGAGGCTGACCCAGTCGAACGCCATCGCCTGCACCCCCTCGGTGCGCGGCGCGGCCTGGGCCGGTGCGGTACTCGGGACCACCGTGATCGCGACGGCCAGGCCGGCGGCGATCAGGCAGTCGCGCAGTCGTTTCCTCACGTTGCCTCCTACTGTCCCTGTCCGGCGAGGATGCGTTTGGCCGCCGCCCAGCTCGAGTTCCTGGCGGCTTCGAGCTTGAGGATCTCCAGGTCGACCGGTCCGCTGTGCCAGGTGTCGCCGACCTTGTGGTCGACGGCGACGGCCGTCTCGCCGTTGGCCGCCACGCACTCGTGCCGCACGTAGATCCGGCCCGGGATGGGTTCGGGATCGCTGACCCGGGTGCACGTCGGTTCCAGGTCGGCCACGATCCTCTGGTTGAGTGCGCGGTACGCGGCCTCGATCTCGCCAAGCCCGCCGGTCCAGTTGATGTCGACGCGCACGGCTATGGCGATCGGGTAGAGCGTCTGCGCGCCGAGCCCGATCTGATCCTTGGCCTTCCGCCCGACCACCCGGTACTTGTGGTTCGCGTTCGCCGCGAAGCCACCGACCCGCATGGCGAACACTTCCGCCGTGACCTCGTTGTCCCGCATGTTGTGGTAGTCGAGCATGTCGGCCCGGACCTGGCTGGCGTGCCCGAGCACCTCGGCCGCCTCGTGGCCGTCGGCGTGATCTTTCACCTCGTTCTCCAGGCCGGTGAGTGCGCCGGTGACGACCCGGACGAACTCGACGATCTGGTCCGGCGTCGCGCTGCCCGACCGGTAGATGTTGAAGGCGATCAGTGCCGCGTCCACGATCGGGCTGCTGAGGCCGCCGTCTGCGTTGGCCCGGGCCGGTTGTGCGGTCCCGGTCAGCAGCATCGCGAGCGCGACGGCCGACGCCGCGATGCCACGTGTAGGTCTCCTCCACATGGCGGAGAGTTTCTCGGCAGCGGACGCCGCGCGTCTTCGTGAGCAGAGCGTAAGTCCGCGGTGACGTTTGTCAGTCCGCGTAGTTCCGCACGGCGAGCGTCCGGGCTACCGTCGCGCTCAGCAGCCGGACCCCGACGGTCGAGCCGGGATCGATGCCGCTGACCTCGCGTACCCGGCGCAGCCGGTAGTCCAGCGTGCGCGGGTGGATGTGCAGCGCGGCGGCCGCGCTCGCCCGGTTCATGTCGTGGGCGTAGTAGGCACGCAGCGTCGCCACCAGGTCCGGGCCGGTGGCCAGCGCCTTCGCGTAGCTGCGCAGCCAGCCGTCGACCGCCGGGGTGCGCGCCACCGCCATCTCCACGAACAGGTCCGCGATCTCCGGCAGCCGCTCCGGGCGGTCCTCCGGCGGCGCCACCCGGCTCGCCTCGCGGGCCCAGGCCAGCGCATCGGCCAACCCGCCCACCGCCCCCTCCGCCGAGCCGACCCCGCAGGGCTGCCCGATCAGGGCCGTCACGTGGCGTAACCGCTGAAGGATCTTCGCCTTGCAGGCGGTACCGGGGGTGAGCACGGCGACCTCGTCGGCGGCGAGCCAGGTCACCGGAATCCGCTCCGGGGCGAGCGCGGCGACCACCTCGGACCGCGTCTCCGGAGTCGCGGGCCGCGCCATTCTCAAGATCGAGATATGGTACCGCCCAGCGAGGCGCAGGTCGGCGACGAACGGCTCCACCGGCTCGTCGGCGAGCAGCGCACGGGCCAGGATCTCCAGCCGGGTCGACAACACCTGGGCGGCGCCCACGCCACGGGTGTAGCCGCGCAGGTAGGCGCTGCGAGCCCGGACACCCTGGGCGCCGAGCCAGCCGACCAGCCGGAGCAGGTCGGTGACGTCCTCGGGCCGGGCCAGGTCGTGCACCTCGCGCACCATCATCGCGGTGTGCAGGCCGAGCACATGCTGCTGCGAGGGCACCGACAGCCCCACCTCGGCCCGCTGGCGGCCGACCGCCGCGATGCCGGCCAGGTCCTGCTCGTTCAGCGGCGCCTCGGCCCCGGCGAGTTCGAGCGACCGGCGCCGGATGAACACGGCGAAGTCATACATCCCGATCCGGTCGTCGGCGCCGGAGGCCATCGCCTGGTACTCGCTGACCTCGTTGGTGTAGGTCTCGACCGCGTGCCGCGCGTTGACCTCGACCCGCTCCCGCAGGGCGTTGAACAGTGCACTCATCGATGCGGTTCCTCTCCGTCGCGGATGCTTCGGAGCAGTGACGGTTGCGGATGGGCCGTTGCGTCATCGACCGTAACAGACACCTCACGCCTCGCTGATCGTCCACGGGTGGAGCGCCTGGCCGGGTCGGCGGGTCACCCCGGACGGGCCGGCGGGTCAGTCGCGCAGCCGGGCGAGGTGCCGCATCTTGTTCATCGCGTCCAACGCGGCGACCTTGTACGCCTCCGCCAGCGTCGGATAGTTGAAGACCGCGTCGACCAGGTAGTCGACGGTGCCCTGGCAGCCCATCACGGCCTGTCCGATGTGCACGAGTTCGGTGGCCCCGGTGCCGAAGATGTGCACCCCGAGCAGCCGACCGGTCTCCGGAGCGACGAGCAGCTTCAACATCCCGTACGAGTCGCCGCTGATCGCACCCCGGGCGAGTTCCCGGTAACGGGAGATGCCCACCTCGAACGGCACCTTGTCCCGGGTGAGTTCGTCCTCGGTCCGGCCGATGAAGCTGATCTCGGGAATGGTGTAGATGCCGATCGGCTGCACCTCCGGCAGCGCCCGGACCGGCTCGTCGCAGGCGTGGTGCGCGGCAAGGCGGCCCTGCTCCATCGAGGTGGAGGCGAGCGCGGGAAAGCCGATCACGTCCCCGACCGCGTAGATGTGTGGCACCGCCGTCCGGAACTCCGGGTCGACCTCGATCCGGCCCCGCGCGTCGGCGGCGAGTCCGGCGTTCTCCAGGTCGAGTTCGCTGCCCAGCCCCTGCCGGCCGGCGGAGTACATCACGGTGTCGGCGGCGATCCGCTTCCCGCTCTCCAGTACCGTGATGGCGCCCCGGGCGTGCCGCTCCACCGCCGCCACCGCCTCGCTGAACCGCAGCGTCACCGCCCGGTCCCGGAGGTGGTATTTCAACGCCTCCACGATCTCCAGGTCGCAGAACTCGAGCATGTGGTCGCGCCGCTCGACCACCGTGACCTTGCTGCCCAGCGCGGCGAACATCGAGGCGTACTCGATGCCGATCACCCCGGCGCCGACCACGACCATCGAGTTCGGCACCCGCTCCAGGTTGATGATGCCGTCCGAGTCGATGATCGTGCGCTCGTCGAAGTCCACGCTGGCCGGTCGGGCCGGCCGGGTACCCACGGCGATGATGATCTTCTCGGCGGTCACCTTCGACTCGCGCCCGACCGGATCGGTCACGGTGACCGTGTGCGGGTCGGCGAACCGGGCCGTCCCGGTGATCAGCCGTACCCGGTTGCGCGCCAACTGGCTGCGCACCACGTCGACCTCCCGGCCGATGACGTGCTGGGTCCGCGCCGTCAGGTCGGCGACGGTGATGTCGTCCTTGAGCCGGTAGCTCTGGCCGTAGACCTCCCGCTGGCTCAGTCCGGTCAGATAGAGCACCGCCTCGCGCAGCGTCTTCGACGGGACGGTCCCGGTGTTGATGCACACCCCGCCGACCATGTGCTGCCGTTCCACCACCGCCACCCGGCGGCCGAGCTTGGCCGCCGCGATCGCGGCCTTCTGGCCGCCCGGCCCCGAGCCCACCACCAGCACGTCGAAGTCATGCATTCCCACAGTCTGGCAGGCCGGTGATCGGTTCGCTCGGGCCCGATCGGCCGGTGACACTGCGCGGCTGCCCGTTCACCGCCAACCGTCCATCAACCGGCGCAGGTTCTGCCGCCACGCCTCGGCGAAACCCGGATCGCCGCGCCCCTGGGCCCAGACCGCGACGAAGAGCGCGGTCAGCGCCCCGCAGGCGTGCAGCACCGCCCGGTCGGCGTCGTCGAGGGTACGCCCGTAGCCGGCCAGGAAGGCGTCGGCGAGATCCGGCCGGCCCCGCCACGGGCCGAAGTAGAGCCGGTTCAGGTCGTTGACCCAGACCTCCGGCCCGGCCCACTCGAAGTCGATCACGTGCAGCCGCCCGTCGGCCCGGTGTCGGCCGGCCCGGGCGACCAGCCAGTTGCGCGGGCCGTAGTCGAGATGGCACGGCACCCGGGGCGGCGCCGGAACGCCGGAGAGGTCGCGCAGCCCGGCCCGGACGAAGTCGAGTTCCCGGGGTTCGAACAGCCCGCCGCCCCGCACCGAGAGCCGGTCCAACTCGTCGAGCTTGCGGGCGGCCAGGTCGGTCCAGGGCGGCAGCGCCTCGGTACCGTGCAGCCGGCGCAGCAGTTTCCCCGCCGCGCGGTGCACCTCCGGATCCGCCACGTGCGACAGGCCCGCCTCGCCCGGTACCGCCGAGAGCAGCAGCACCCGCCGGTCGTCGTCGTACGCCCGCAGCTCCGGTGCCTGCCCGCCGAGTCCCGGCACCCAGCGCCGGTACGCCGCCAGTTCCCGCCGGTAGCGCTCCGGGTCGGCGTGCCCCTTCACGAACCAGGTGACCCCGGCACCGTCGCGCACCTCCAGCACGCCGGCCACCCCGTGCCCCCAGGACCGGTCCGCGACCACCTGCGCCGAGCCGAGCATCTGCCGCGCGTACCGGGCCAGCTCGGTACGCATGGTCACGTCTCCTCCGGGTCAGGTCCGGCGCGGCAGGCGGTGCAGTACGACCTCGTCGAGCCGGCCGTCCGATATCTCGGCGCTCAGATAGGTGGCGTACGGCTGGCGGCGCCGGTCGGTCGGCGAGCCGGGATTGAGCAGCCGCAGCCCGCCCGGCGCCTCGGTGTCCCACGGGATGTGCGAGTGGCCGAAGACCAGCAGGTCGCAGTCGGCGAACCGGTCGGCGCAGCGACGCTCCCGCCCGGCGGCCGGGCCGGTCTCGTGCACCACCGCGACCCGTAGGCCGGCCAGCTCGACGCGGGCGATCTCCGGCAACCTGGCCCGCAGTTCCGGGCCGTCGTTGTTGCCGTACACCCCGACCAGTCGGGCGGCACGGGACTCCAGGACGTCGAGCAGCGGTTCGTGCACCCAGTCTCCGGCGTGGATGACCACGTCCGCCTCGTCGACCGCCGCCCAGAGTTGCGGCGGAAGGTCCCGGGCGCGCTTCGGCACATGGGTGTCCGCCATCAGCACCAGGCGCACGGCTCCACCCTATCCCGGGACGGCTCGCCGGGGAGGGCCGGACGACAGCGTCGGCCCGGCCCACCCTGGGGTGGACCGGGCCGACGCTGGTGCTCGGGTGCCGGCGCGGCCGTACGCCTACGCGCCTGGCGGGGTGCCTGGGACCCTCTCCGCGCCATCGGAGTTGCCGCCCGCCGGACCCGTGGGAGAGAAAATCGACGAGAGATGCGGTCGAGTCATCACCTGCCTCAGTCTGTCGCTGGGCCGTCCGGTTGCCCGGAGGGCCGCGCTGCCTGCGCCATGGGTTGGCGCTGGGACCGGCCTCGACGGCGACGAACCGCACGCCGTCGGGTGGTCCGACGGGCCACAGTGGAGGTCGTGGCCCCGGTTGTGGTCGGGCCGGCGGCGGGGGTGGCGGCTGGTTCCAGCAAGCGTCGATGAGCGCCTCGAACTCTGCCCGCATGAGTTCGTCGTCCCGCTGAACCAGCTCGACGAATGCCTCGTTGACCGACCGGGTCGTCGAGTGCTCGTGCCGTACGCCGCTGCGCATCTCCGTCACCCCCACCACCGCTGACGGCACCGGAAGTCCGGCGAACCGCCGGACCGGTCCGGCGCTGCCTGTCAGGCGCTGATGACCTTCTGTCGTGATCCGCCGGAGGTGATCGCCACCCGGCGGGGCTTCGCCTGCTCCTTGACCGGAATCCGCACGGCCAGCACGCCGTTCTCGTGGCTCGCCTCGATCCGGTCGGTGTCCAGGCCGTCGCCGAGGAAGAGTTGCCGGGAGAAGACCCCGAGCGGTCGTTCGGAGACCTGGACGCGGGCGCCTTCGCCGAGGGCCGGCGGCCGGCGTTCGGCGCGGACGGTCAGCAGGTTGCGCTCGACGTTGATCTCGATCGCGTCCGGGGCGACCCCGGGTAGGTCGAACGCGACGACGAACTCGTCGTCGTTGCGGTAGGAGTCCATCGGAATGGCCGTCGGCCGGGACCAGGTGCCGGAACTCAGGGTGCCGAGGGCCTGCTGCGCGAACCGGTCGAGCTCGCGGAAGGTGTCGGTGCGCATCAACATCGGATCCACCTCCTCGTGCTGGCAACAGTGCTGTCAATGCGCGACACCTCGGTTGTATCATGTCGTCGGAACGATGACAAGAAGAACCGTCATCTCAGTGATGACGACGCCGAGAGCGGGAGACGGATGGATCAGCAGGGGCCGGCCGGGTGGGAACGGGAGCCGGCCGGGTGGGAAGGGCCGACCGGAGCCAACGCTGCGGCGACGTCGACCGGCGCGGCGTTCGATCGCGTGCTGGCGGTCACCACCCGGGTCGGCGACCCCACCGCCCCCATCCCCCGCAGCGGCGCCCAGCGTCCGGCGGCTCCCACGGGGGCGGCAGCGACGGCGGGCGGGCAGGACGGGGCCGAGGTGGCGCTCGACCAGGTCCTCACGGCCCTCGTCCTGCTCCGGCGACTCCGCGCGGACCTCGAGTCCTGGGAGCCGCGACTCATCGCCGCCGCCCGGCAGCGCGGCGCGAGTTGGGCCGAGCTGGCACCGGCCCTCGGAGTGGCGAGCCGGCAGGCCGCCGAGCGCCGCTACCTGCGGCTGCGCCCGGCCGAGGACGACGCCGCGCCACAGACCCGGGACGACCGGGTACGCGCCGAGCGCGACCGCCGGGCCGGCGACCGCGCGGCGGCGCGCTGGGCCCGGGACAACGGTGCCGACCTGCGCCAGCTCGCCGGACAGATCACCGCGCTGACCGATCTCGGCTCGGCGGCCCGGCCCAGCCTGGACCGGCTGCACGACGCCCTCGGCGGCACCGACCCGAACGCGCTGGTCCGGCCGCTCGCCGACACCCGGCGACACCTCCGGCCCGACCATCCGGGGCTCGCGGCCCAGGTCGACGCGATGAACGAACACCTCGACCAGGTACGCCAGCGCACCGCGCGGCGACGCGGCCAGCCCCACACCTGAACACGGTTCAGGAGGCCAGCCCGGCCGCCGTCAGCAGCCGCCGCCAGGTGTCGGTGTACTGCCCCTTGAACCGCCCCCGGCGCACCCGGTGGTCGAGGGCGGCCGGACCGCACATCTCCCGGACGAACTCCGGGTACCCCGCACCGAGCACGCACTCGTCGAAGAAGGTGACGACGTCCGGCGCGAATTCCTCGACCTCGATCTCCCCCGGCATGCCCTTGACGTAGTAGATGTACTCGTCGGTGTCGATGAAATAGACGCTGCCGGTCTCGACGTCCAGCCGGATCGGCGGGCCGAGATTCCGCTCGGCGACCAGGTCGACGGGGATGTCGCGGATCTCGTAGCCGATGGTCAGCGGATAGCCCATCAGGTCGTCGGTGGCGCACAACTCTCGGCCCGCCCAGGCGGCGGCGCTGTCGATCTCGGGCGGCTGGACGAACCGGAAGTAGCTCCCCTCCAGCCGGTGGAAGAGGCTGAACACCTCCACCAGACCGTCCGGGGCCTCCGGGATGGGCTCCAGCGCGTTGGCCGGCTCCTCGATGACGACACCGAAGCCGTGTGCGGCCTCGACCCGCCGCAGCAGGTCGACCTTTGCCGCGATCCGCGCCAGGGCGCCGCCCCGGCCACTCGCCGGCCGGACCGCACCGCTCGACCCCGTCCCCATGCCGCCTCCGCCCGACCGCTGCGCCTCCGCGCGATGGTACGGCCATCGCCTGCCCCGCCCGCCAGGCTCGGCACACCTCTCTTTGTTGAGACTCCAAACTATTGACAAGCACCATCCAGCGATGTGAATCTCTGTCCAGGGACCGCCACCGGAGCCGGGTGGACAGTGCGGGAGCGCCGGGCAGCCTCCCGCGTACTCGCCCGTGCAACCGACGTCTGGGGATCCCATGTCCACACTCGCCCAACCTCCCAATCCGGCCCGACGCCGTACCCCGATGGTCCTGCGGATCCTCGCGGTCGCGGCGGGCGCGGTCGTACTCCTCGCCGCCGCCCTCGCGGTCTCCCAGGACACCGCGAACGCACACGGCTCGACGATCAACCCGGCCTCCCGCAACTACGGCTGCTGGAAGCGCTGGGGCAACGACTTCCAGAACCCGGCGATGGCCACCCAGGACCCGATGTGCTGGCAGGCCTGGCAGGCCGACCCGAACGCCATGTGGAACTGGAACGGGCTCTACCGGGAGGGCGTCAACGGCAACCACCAGGCCGCCGTGCCGAGCGGTCAACTGTGCAGCGCCGGCGAGACCGGCGGCGTCCGGTACGCCGCACTGGACAACCCGGGCAACTGGCAGGCCACCAACGTCGGCAGCAGCTTCAACGTCACCGTGCACGACCAGGCGCTGCACGGCGCCGACTACTTCCGGATCTACGTCACCCGGCAGGGATTCAACCCGCTCACCCAACGGTTGGGCTGGGGCGACCTCGAACTGGTCCGGGAGACCGGCCGGTACGCCCCCGGCGAGGGCACCAGGGAGAACGGCGACCCGGTGCTGAACGGCGTCTCCATCACGATGCCGGTCAGCGCGCCCGGCCGGTCCGGCCGGCACATCGTCTTCGTGATCTGGAAGGCCAGCCACGCCGACCAGAACTACTACTGGTGCAGCGACGTCAACTTCGGCGGCAGCAACCCGCAGCCGACCGCCACCCCGACCCGTACCCCCACCCCGACGCCGACCCGCACCACCCCGCCGCCGACGACCACGCCGAGCCACACCGCACCGCCCGGCGGCTCGGGTAGCTGCTCGGCGGCGTACACGGTCACCGGCACCTGGTCCGGTGGTTTCCAGGCCGACGTACGGGTCACCGCCGGCAGCACCGCGATCCGGGGCTGGACGGTGACCTGGACCTTCGCCAACGGGCAACAGGTCAGCAACTCCTGGGGCGCGACGGTGACCACCAGCGGATCGGCCGTCACCGCCCGGAGCACCGACTACAACGGCAGTCTCGCCGCCGGTGCCAGCACCAGCTTCGGCTTCCTCGGGTCGCAGACCGGCAGCAACCCCGTACCGACCCTGAGCTGCACCGCCACCTGATCCCTGCGGCAACGCCCGGCCGTCGGGCCGGGTCCGTGTCGGCGCGGACCCGGCCCGGCGGCGACCCGCTAGTCGAACGAGACGTGCTCGAAGGCGTACGGGTTGAGCAACTCGTCCCGGCGGCGGCGCAACCCGTCGAGTTCGCCGGCCAGCCGCTCCCGGCCGGTCAACGGCAGCTCGACGCTCTCGCGCAGCCGGAGCCGCTCCCCCACCGCCATCGTGGCGAGGTCCTCGGCGAGCCGGCCCGGCTCGATCCCGCAGCCGAACCGGTGCTGCCAGATCCGGACCCGTTCGAAGAGGTACGCCCCCGGTCGCACCTGGAGCCACGCCCAGCCCTCGGCCGGACCGTCCTTCCAGTCCAGGTGGAGGCTGCGCAGGATCGGGTCGACCAACTCCCGGTTGACGTACGCCTCCACCGCCGCCGCCCGGGCGACCGCCCCGAGGTCGTTGACGTGCCCGCTGCTGCCGTCCGGCAGTCGACCGACGATGTCCCGGTAACTGCGCGGCGCGTCCGGCGCTAGTACGGCGTACTCGGCCGGGTCGCCGGTCGCGGCCAGGAAGGCGCGGGCGTCGACGACGTACTCGACGATCCGCCGGCCGTGCGTGCTCGGCTGCAACGTCCCCGACTCGATCCGGAGCAGTTCCAGGCCGACCGCGTCGCAGACGGCGTGCTTCATCCGGTCGTCCCGTTGCGTCTGCGGGGTCTGCACGCTGGTGTCCACCAGCTCGACCGCGAACGACGCGACCCGACCGTCCGGGTCGGAGACCACGAAGTCGAAGAGACCCCGGCTGGCCGCGTTCCACTGGTTGCCGGTGATGCCCTCGGGGCGGCGTGGCACGAGCTGGCCGAGCCGCTGGTTGGGGCGGACGATCCGACCTGCCCGCTCGATGGTTCCGCCGGTCGCCGCCGGTTCGGCGGGAAGCCGGGTGGATCGCGACGACGGACGTCCGCCGTTACCAGTCTCTGCCATCTGTCCCTTGGTCCGTAACATCCGCTCGCCGCCTGGCGACACCGCCCGTCCGGCGGCAGGTCCCCACCATGCTAGGAACCCGCCGCCGGCCGCGCCTCGCCGGTCCGGCTCGGCATGGCCGGCGAAGCGGACCGGGCCGGGACGGAAATGCCGGCGGGACGGAAATGCCGGCGGGGCGGAAATGCGGGCAGGAGCGGCGGGCGGGGCGGAAATGCGGGCGCGGCCGGACCGGGCGGCTCGGCAGAATGGAGCACCGTGTCCACCACCCCCACCGAGCAGTTGCTCGGCGAACTGGATTCCCTGCCGTACCCGCGACGGCTCCGTCGGCTGGCCCCGGCCGTGCGGACGATGGCCGGCGACGGCACCCTCGTCGACGTACTGGCGCAGTTGCGCGGCGGCGACCGGTACCAGCGCCACCTGGCGTTGACGATGGCACTGATCGGCCGTGACGAGGCCGGCGCCGCCGCCGCGCTCGCCGACGCCGACCCGACGATCCGGGCCATCGCGCTCCGGGCCGCGTTGCGGGCCGACTGGCTCGACGCCGGCGACCTGGTCGCGCTCGTGGCCGACTCGTCGGCCCAGGACCGCCGGCTGGTCTGCCGGACGCTCGCCCGGTCGGCCCGCAGCGACCGGGCCGAGGCATTGCTCGACGTGGTCCGCAGCCGCTACGGCGACGCCGAGGCGGCCCGGCTGCTGCCGGGCTGCGGGGCGGAGACGGTACGGCGGCTGCTGCCCGAACTCGACCACGCGATCGACAACTGGTCCGGGCTGCTCCGCCGGCACCGGGAGATCGTGCTCGACTACGCGGAGCAGGTGCTGGCCGGGCTCGACGCGCCGGCCCGGGAACGGTGGTGGATGCGTCGCGGCCACCACGTGCTCCGCTGCGCCGACCGCGCGCCGGGGCGGATCCTGGACCTGCTCGACCGGTACGCCCCGACCCGCTGGCTCCCCGGCGACCTCTCCGGCTACGGCGTGCTGGCCGCCGCCGACCCGACCCGGGTGCTCCGGCTGCTCACCGATCCCGCCCGGGCAGGATGGCTCCGGCACACCCGGCTGCCGACCGCCCTGCTCGACCGGCTCGGTCGGCGCGATCCGGCCGAGCTGGTGCTCCTCGCCGAGCGGCTCCGGGACGACGACGCCGGGTTCGCCCAACTGCTCGCCGCCCTGCCGCCCCGGCACCGGGGGACCCTCTACGACGCCGCGACGGCACAGCTCGACCGCGCCAACCTGCTCCTCCCCGACCAGGTGCTGACCGTACTGCCGCACGCGTGGCGGCACCGGGAGGCGCGGCGCATCCTGGCGCTGCCGAGGATCGCCGAGGACGAGGCCCAGACGCTGCGGTACACGGCGTACCTGCCCTGGCCGGAGGCGGAGCCGGCGCTGTCGGCGGCGCTGCGGCGGGCCGGCGCCGACGACCGGGCCGCCGGCTACGAGCTGCTGCTGGCCGCCGCCGCGCGCAGCGCCGACCCGACGGCCGTCGCCGACGCCGTCGACCGGCTGCTCCGGCTCCGCAACGAGCAGGATCCGGTCCGGAGCCGGGCCCTGCTGGCGCTCGCCGCGATGCCCCGCCTGCTCACCGCCGCCTCGCCCGCGACGCTGGACCGGATCGCGCGGGACACCACCGAGGCCCGGGACGCGTCGGGAGCCAGTCGCGGAGCGCTGAGCCAGTTGGCGGTGGCGGTGCTGCGGCACCATCCGGACCGGTCGGCGCTGGTGCGGTGGTCGATGCGGACCTTCGAGCGGCTCTTCGACGACCGGCGGCTGCCGTGGCTCGGCCAGCTCGACACCGGCCTGCGTCGGGGGCAGGAACACGACTTCTTCGCGATCGTACGACCCTGGCTGGATCGTGCGATCGAGCGCGGCAGCCACCAGCCGGTCGCCGCCGTGGCCCGGATGCTGGGCCGGCGCGCCCGGCACGTGCCGGACCTGCAACGGTTGCTGCGCCGGGCGATCGACCCGGCGGTGGTCTCGAACGAGTTCCGGGAGGCGGTCCGGCTCTGGCTCGACGACCCGGCGACCCGGTCGGAGCGGGTCGCCGAGGTGCTCCGGGTCGACCCGTCGACGGTACGGATCAACGAGGTGTGGCAGATTCTCGCCGCCAGCCGCACCGACCTGCTCGACCTGGTGCTGCCCGGTCCCGTACCGGCCGGAAAGTTCCTCAGCGCCGGCACCCGCTGGACACCCCCGTCGGCCCGGTACGCCGGGCGCTGGCTGCCGCGTCAGCAGCGCGCCCTGGTGAAGCTGCTGGAACAGGTCGCCGCCGACGCCGGCACTCCGGTGCAGACCCGTGCGCAGGCGATCGCCGCCGCCGCCCAGGTGCCCGAACACGGCCTGCCGTTCGTCACCCGCTGGGTCGACTCGCCGAACGTCAACCTCGCCGAGACGGCGCTCGGGGTGCTGCCCTGGACCGACCGGCCCGCCGAGGCGCTGCCGATCCTGCTCGGCCACGCCGACGGCGACCGGGCCCGAGTCGCCACCTACGCCGCCGGCCGGGCCGCACGGTTCGTCGCACCGTCGCTGCTGCCGGGCGTACTCGGGGAGATCGCGACCGGGCGCGGCAAGGTGACCAGTCGCAAGGAGGCGCTCCGGTTGCTGGTCCGGTTCGGCGGGCCGGAGTCGATGCGGCCGCTGTGGGAGGCGTGGCGGCAGCAGGGCCAGCACCGCGACGTCCGGGCCGCGGTCGTCTCCGCCGCCCGGCTGCGGCTGGACCAGCCGGTGTGTTGGCAGATCGTCGAGCAGGCCGCCGACGGGAGCCGGGAGGACCTGCGCGCCGTACTGGCGCAGCAGGCCGAGGCGACCGCCGTGATCCACCGCCGCAGGTACGCCGAACTGGTGGTACGCGCCTGCGGGCACCCGGACCGGACGGTGGCGAGGGCGGCCTGGGCGGTACTGCCGGACTGGGCGCCCTGGGCCGGCGACCTCGTCCCGGTGGTCGTCGCGGCCGTCTCCGACCTGCACAGCGAGCAGATCTGGCCGACCGTGGTCGCCACCGTCGGCCGGCTGCTCGACGTGCCGACCGCCGCCGGTCCGGCAGACCCGGATGTCCGGCCGCTCGACCCGCCGACGGCGGAGGGGACGGCGCACCCGGGTGCCGGGCCGGTCGACCCGCCGACGGCGGACGGTACGGCGCACCCGGGTCCGCTGGTCGCCGCGTTGGCGGCGCTGGTCAGGCTGGACGGCGCCGACACCGATCCGGGCGGCCCGGCCGTCGACCGGCCGGCACGGCGCCGGATCGAGGAACTGGTCGCGACCGCTGTCGACTGGGCCGCCACCGCCGGACCCGAGCGGGATCGGCAGCCGGTCGTGGCCGCCGCCCGGCTACTCGCGGCGGAGCCGGAGTTCCTCCCGGCGGCCGGGCGGCTCTTCGCACAGCTCGTCCGGCTGGAGACCGCCGTACCCGACGAACTGGTCGCGGACCTCGCCGCGCTGGCCGGACTGCTCGCCGACCGGCCGGTGCTGGCGGACCGGCTCGCCACCCGGCTCGGCGACCGGGTGGCCACCGGTACCGGCGTCCCGTCCGGCGCCGTCCTGCTCGACGCCGGGATCCAGCTCGCCGACCGGACCGACCTGGCCGGTGCGCTCTTCGCGCTGGCCCTGGCCCGGGCCGGCGGCCGGTACGGCTGGAGCCGGCCGTGGCGGGAGCTGCTGCACCGGCTGCGTCGCCACCCGGTGCCGGACGTCCGATCGGCCGCCCTCGACGTCGCGATGGCCTGAGTACGCCCCGTCCCACCGGCCCGTCCCGCCGGCCCGGCCGGTCGGGCCGGCGGGACGGAGGTGGGTCAGTCGGGCCGGGACATGATGACGATGCCGAGACACATCTCGTCGCTGGTGCCCTCGGCCCAGACGACGTACCGGGGCGGCAGGTTGCGCAGTTGCGGCAGCCGCTGCCGGAGCGTCGCGTCGTGCCGGCAGGTGACCCGGAGGACGTCACCGGGCTCGACCGCGACCGGTTGCGGCAGCGGCCGGATGGCCTGCTGGTCGAAGTCGTAGTTCGGGATGTCGAGCAGGGTCCGCGCCCCCGGGGTGCCGGGATTCAGCTCCACCTTGATCGCCCTGCCGAGCAGGTGCATGTGGCCGGCGACCGCGTGCGCCAGGCCGGCGGCGTCGACCTGGTGGTCACAGTGCTGGGTGCTGCCGGCGGCCGGGGCTCGACCCCGGTTGCAGTACCTGTTGAGGCGCTCGGCCTGCTCGCCCGCCTCCGCCCCGAACCGCTGCCGTACGTCCCGCAGCGCGGCCTCGCGCTGGCACAGCTCGCCTCGTTCGTCGGCGGTGCAGGGCAGCTCGACCGGAGCGGTCAGCAACTCGGTGACCAGCGGCTCGACCTCCTCGGGCCCGCCGACGAGGCGTAGCCGGACGCCGGAGCGGTCGGTGTCGTCGCCGGCGGCCCGGACGTCGATCAGGTTGTAGTGCACCTGCATCACGAGCTGGCTGCCCGGCGGCATCGGATAGCCGAGGCCCGGCGCGAGCAGTGTCTCGTTGGCGCCCGGCGCCCAGTGCGCCACCCAGGCCGCCTCGCCGATCCCGGCGTCGCCGAAGCAGGTCCAGCCGTCACCCGGGGTTTCCGCGTCGAGGGTGCGGGCCGACGCCACCTGGTCCGCGTCGAGCCGGAAGAGGATGGCGTGGTGCACCATGGCGCCGTTCTGCGGCAGGAACTGGCTCCCGGTCAGGAACGCGGCCTCGGTCAGGCCCGGGTCGACC
This sequence comes from Plantactinospora veratri, assembly GCF_036421995.1. Lineage (NCBI taxonomy): Bacteria > Bacillati > Actinomycetota > Actinomycetes > Micromonosporales > Micromonosporaceae > Plantactinospora > Plantactinospora veratri. The sequence continues at coordinate 13,810 of NZ_JAZGQL010000010.1, read as the reverse complement.
AGGAAGCACCGGTATTCGTCGGTGCCGCCGCTCGGCGCGGCCGGACGGTACGGCTGCGCCATGTTCAGGGTGACGAACCGCTCGCCGGAGCGCAGCGGCGCGGCCGGTGGAATGTCGACTGTGCCGTGTGACCCGCCGTGCGTGCCGGTGGCGGTGGTCCGGGCCGCTGGCGGCGAGCCGGCGTCCGGATCGGCCCCGCAGGAGGTGCCGAGGAGGAGGGCGGCCAGCGAGGCGGCCGCGACGACAGGAGGGCGTACGCGTCGATGCATGTTCTTCATAACGTCGCAGCTCCACCCAGGATCCGGGCCGACCGCCAACTATCAGATGAAAGTCGGACCTTCCGGAGGATAACCCTTGAGCGGTTGCGAAGGCATCCCGAGCGGCCGGCGTAACATACCGGCCCGTTGGTTGAACCTTTTTCGCTCGGGAGCCGAACTACAGGAGTATCGGCCGGACGAAGGGACTTCTGCTGTGCGCCACAGGGCAAGGTGCTGGGTCGTCGCCCTGGTCGCCGCCACCGTCGCGGGTACGACCCTCGGCGCCGGGGCCGCGACCGCCGACGTGACCGTGACGCCGGGGCAGGCCGTACAGGGTGAGGCGGCGAAGCTGACCTTCCGGGTCACCGAGGACCGGGCACCGGCGTACACGACCAAAGTCGAGCTGTCGATGCCGGAGTCGGCGCCGGTCGCGGAGACGTACCCGATGTCGGACCCGCAGTGGGCGCCCCGGATGACGATGCGCAAGGTCGACCAGACGCTCGGCGGGATCCACCACGGCCGGGTCACCGAGGTGGTCGCCAGCATCGTCTGGACCCGGGCCGGTGCCCCGGCCGCGGGCGGTGGTCCGGCCGAGTTGGTGGTCTCACTCGGCCCGATGCCGCAGACCGACCAGATGACCTTCGCGGTGACCCAGACGTACTCGGACGGCCACGTGACGAACTGGAACCAGCCGCCCTCGGCCGAGGTCCCGCAGCCGGACTTCCCGGCGCCGGTGCTGACCCTGGCGCCGCCGGCCGCCGCGACCGGCCCGACCGCCGGGGCGGCGTCCGGGGCCGCGCCCCCGGACGGCGGCGTGGCGGCGCAGGACACGGACGACCCGGCTTCCGGCTCGCTGACCACGGGCCTGGTCGTCGGACTGATCCTCGGGCTGACCGTCGCCGCCTGGCTCTACCTGCGCCGCCCCCGCCCCGGGACGACCGCCGCCGAGCGGGCGGACGCCGCCCCGGCCGAGCCGGACGGTCCCGCCGCGGCGACGGAACCGGATTCGGCCGACGCGTCGGCCGACCCGGCGGCCTCGGATACATCCTCGGGTGCGCGGACGGCCAGCGGTGGGCGGGCCTGGCGACTGCGCGAGTGAACGCCCCGCCCGCCCCGCCGGGCAGGGCAGGGCAGGGCAGGGCGGGACGGGCGGGTGGATCAGTCGGTGGTAGCGGTCTCGTCAGCCTGTTCGTCGGGCTGGGCGGACTCGCCGCGCCGGAGCACGGCTTCGGGGGCACAGAGCACGGTCACCCGGTAGGAGACGCCGAGGTTGGAGAAGATCTGACCGCGCAGGCCGAGGCAGAGCCCGACCCCCGGGAGCCCCTCGGGGTGCTCGAAGAACTCGACCACCGGCTCGGCGATCGCCCCGACCAGTCCCTGGGTCCGCAGCGCGGTGCTGGCCACCTGGAGCAGACCCGCCGTGACCTGCACCTCGACGTCGTCGAGCCCGTCCACGTCGTACCAGTGGGTGTCGGGGAGGAAGAGCTGCGAGTCCACGGTCCGCTGCCGGTAGTCGGGACCCAACTGGCCGCTCTCGGCATCCGGTCGGTCGCCGATCCAGACCATCCCGGCGTAGTCGCTGCGCAGCCGCCGCGCGTCGGTGGCGAACTCCGTCACGACGGTGTCGAGGCGCGGCTGGGCGGCGAGGTGCACATCTGCGTCGGTCACCCGGGGCACCCTAGCACCGCCCGACCCGGCCGGTGGCCCGGCCACCCCCGCCGCCACCAGGGGCGTTCTGGGCCCGGTGCGGTGGTTCGTCCCGCAGGCTACCCTGGGGTCCCCGCTGGACGCGCCCGTCGCCTTGGGACGAAAATGTGCATCGAAGCGATGGCGGTCGACGGTACGCCGGGAGAGGGGCGTCAGTTCGGGGCACGCAACGCCACCGGTCACCAGGGGTGGCCGGTGCTGGACGCTGATCGGGGACGTACATGGGCATCATGGGGCAGATGCAGCGGGCACACGCACAGCAGGTGCACGCACAGCAACGGGCATCGACCACCCCGTACCAGCAGCACCAGCAGATGCTCTGGGAGGCCGAACGCGCCCGGCAGGCCGCCGAGCGGGCGGCGGAGGCCGACGAGCGGGACCGCCGACGGCTCTACCTGGAGGCCCGGGCGGCCCGGGTCAAGGCCGCCAACGCCAACCTCCAGTCCCAGTTGGACGAGTTGGACAGCCTGCTCCAGACCACCCTGGCCATCGACGACCACATCGACCTCGAACGGCTGAAGAAACAGGCCAGCTATCCGGAGTTCAGGCCGGGTGAGCTGGGCGTGCCGCTGCGGGCGCCGGACTGGCGACGCTTCGCGCCGCCGGAGCCGAACGCACTCGGCAAGATGTTCGGCGGCGAGGCCCGCTACCAGCAGTTGCTGACCGAGGCGGAGCAGGCGTTCGAGAAGGCCAAGGCCAAGCACACGGCCGGCGAGACGGCCCGGCAGCAGCGACTCGCCCAGGCCCGGCGCAAGTACGACCAGCACTGCCAGCAGCTCGACGCCCAGGTCGCCAGCCACAACGCCGAGATCGAGAAGTTCGGCGCCGCGCTGGCCGCCGCCGAGCCGAACGCCGTGGTGAAGTACTTCGGGCTGGTGCTCGGCAACTCGGTCTACCCGGAGGACTTCCCGCAGCGCTACCGGCTCGCCTACGTACCGGACTCCCGGCTGATCGTGGTGGAATACCTGCTGCCGACCGTCGCGGTGGTGCCGAAGGTCCGGGAATACCGCTACGTCAAGGCCGACGACGAGGTGCAGACCGTGGCCCGCCCTGCGGACGAGATCCGGCAGCGGTACACCGACGTGATCACCCAGGTGGCGCTGCGTACCGTGCACGAGCTCTTCGAGGCCGACCGGACCCGGCTGGTGGAGACGATCGTCTTCAACGGCATCGTCGAGACCACCCACCCGGGCACCGGGCAGGCGGTCCGGCCCTGCCTGGTGACCCTGCGGACCAGCCGGGACGCCTTCACCGCGATCAACCTGGCGAAGGTCGATCCCGCCGCCTGCCTGCGGCACCTGCGGGCCACCCTGTCGCCCCGGCCCGAGGATCTGGTCCCGGTGCGCCCGGTGCTGGAGTTCGACGTGGTCGACAAGCGCTTCATCGACGAGGTGGACGTGCTGGCCGACCTGGACCAGCGGCCCAACCTGCACAAGCTGAGCCGCACCGAGTTCGAGGAGCTGATCCGGACTCTCTTCGGCAAGCTCGGGCTGGAGACCCGGACGGCCCGGACCGCGCCGGACGGCGGGATCGACTTCGTGGCGTTCGACCCCCGGCCGATCTTCGGCGGCAAGGTGGTGATCCAGGCCCGTCGCGACCGGGGCACGATGGACGTCTCGGCGGTACGGGACCTCTTCGGCACGGTGCTGGGCGAGGGGGCGACCAAGGGGATCCTGGTGACCACGAGCGGCTACGGTCCGGAGTCGTTCGAGTTCGCCTCCGGCAAGCCGCTGGAGCTGATCGACGGCTCCAACCTGCTGCACCTGCTCGCCGAGCATGCCGAGGTGCGCGCCCGGATCGACCCGAACGAGGGCTGACCCCGCCCGGCGACGGGTCAGGTCAGTCCGTGCCGGCGTTGCGGCGGTCGTACGCCTCCCGGGCGGCGGCGATCGCCTGCCGGTGGCGTTCCGCCCAGCCGGTCAGCACGAGCAGGGAGTCGTAGAGTTCCCGGGCCATCTCGGTCGCGACGTACTCGACCCGGGGCGGGACGGTCGGATAGGTGGTCCGGACCAGCAACCCGTCGCGTTCGAGGTTGCGCAGGGTGAGGGTGAGCATCCGCCGGCTGATCCCCTCGACCGAGCGTTCCAGTTCGGTGAAGCGGATCGGTCCCCGGCTCGCCTCGATGATGATGCCGATGCTCCACTTTCCGCCCACCCGGTCCAGAACCTCGCGAACCGTACAGGCCTGGACGTGGTCGCCGGGACAGGCCGGCTGGCCGTCGCCGAGCTCCGACTCCGGGTCCGTACCCGTGTTCGGCTCGGTCATGGTGCGCCTCCTTGGTTCGGCGGCAATGGTCACATGGGGTGGAGCGGCCGACAACTCGTACCCCTGCTTACCCGCCCTGGTGCCGGCCGTGCGGTTCGACGGCCGGCACCAGGATCGGGACCGGGATCGGGGTCTGCGGTGGTCAGCCGGTGATCGCCAGGTCGGCGTCGCTGAAGACCGGGTGTGCCGGGTTGACGTCCGCCTCACCGCCCCGGCCGTCACAGCCGCGCTCGGGGGCGAACATCAGGTAGGTGCCGGCGCCGCACGCCACCGACGGTTCGGCGTCGCCACCGACCACCACGTTGCCGCTCAGGTTCGCCCCGCCCTGGACCAGGGCGTTCTGCCGGACGATCGCGTTACCGCCGACCGTGGCGCCGTCGTTGACCCAGGCCAGGTCCTCGATCCGGGCGTTGCCGTTGACCGTGGCGCGGCCGTAGACGGCGGCCCGGGGGCCGACGTAGGCGCTGGCCGCGACGGTGGCCCGGCTGTCGACCCAGCCGCCGCCGTTGCTGTGCCAGCGTCCGCCGCCCGGCGCCGCCGGCCGGACGTAGCCGGGCTCGAAGCCGGACGGCGTCGCGCCGGTCAGCCGGAACTGGTACGGGTACCGGTAGTTGCGCGGGTACCCGTCCAGGAAGGCGTACCTGTGCACGGTGCCGGGGGTGCCGGTGACCACGAGGTACACCTCGCGCTCCCCCGGCTGGGTCTGGAAGCTGAGCTGGCCGTCGCTGCTGGTGAGCAGCGGACCGTAGCGCGGGGTGCCGTTGCGGACCGCGACGAACCCGAAGGTCCAGCCGGACTGGGCGGCCGAGTTGACGTGCCCGCGCAGCCGGAGCCGGATCAGCGCGCCGTCCGAGGCCGGCACCAGCCTTATCTTGTTGTACCCGTAGTCGGACGGTGCGATCGCGTCGGAGATCCGGAAGTGCCCGGCGGCGGCGTTGACCGCCTCCACCGCCACCCCGTTGTACGCGGTGACGAACGGGTAGAGCCGGTTGACGAAGGGCATGAAGTCGGAGCGGTTCGAGTAGTCCCAGGTGACGTTCCGCTGGGCGTACTCCCCCATCCGGCGGTTCAGTTCGGCCTGGCTGATCCCGGTGATCCGCCGGTACACCTCCAACGGGTGTTCGGTGTTGCGGGCCTCGTTCCAGATCCGGTTGAACATCGCCAGCCCGTCCCGGTCCTTGATGTACTGCAACAGCATCCAGGCGCCGTAGTGGTGCCGGCTGCTGCTGTAGGCCAGGTTCTCGGTCCGGATGAACCGGGTCAGGTCACCGGCGCTGCCGGTCGGGTAGACCTGCATCGCCATGAACTCGGCGCTGGCCTCCCAGAAGGTGCCGGCGCTGGCGTGGGTCAGCCCGGCACCGGACCGGCCGAGGAAGGTGTAGCACTGGAAGACGTGCGCGAGTTCGTGCGCCAGTCCCCAGGAGCCGGGCGCGGCGGCGGCCGGGGCGATGTTGATCACGCCCACCCGGTTGTCCACCGAGCCGCCGGTGGCCCAGGCGTCCAGCGGCACCGTGGACCAGGTACGGGTGACGATGACGATGATCTTGTGCTGGGCCAGCAGCCCGGTCTCCGGGGTGAACCGCATGGTGTGCACGTAGAACGCGTACAGGTTCTCCAACTGGCTGAGGATGTTGTCCGGGTCGAACCGGTAGGCGCTCGGCGCGTTCCGGGGGTCGGTGCCGGAGCGGTCCCCCCAGAGCAGGATGAAGTTCGTCGACTCCCGGGTGCGGCTGGAGGTCCACGGCACCTCGCCGTTCGCCCAGCGGGCCGGGATGTAGACGCTCTTGGCGGCGGCGGCCGGAGCCACGGCGGCCGCCGGTGCGGCGCCGGACGGTACCGGTGCGGCGGCCGCCGGTGCGGCGGCCGGGGCCGCCAGCGCCAGCGACGCCGCGACGCCGACCGCGCCGCGACGCCACCGTGTCGAAGTGGTCATCGTAGTTCTCCCCAGGAATCGTCGGGACGGTGTGCGGTGCTGGTGGGGTGCGTGGCCGGGGCGTCCCCAGACCGCCCGGACGCCCTGGTGGGGCGTCCGGGCGGCCCTGTGCGGGGTTGGTTCGGAGGCGGCCGGGCTCAGGGGCTGTACGCCTTCACCTCCAACAGCCCCACCGAGCCCTGGCCGCTGGTCAGCGCCACCCGCAGCCGGGTGGTGCCGATACTCGGGAAGGTCACCCGGTTGTACTGGTTGACCGCGACCGGATAGCCGCTGGCGCCGGGCAGGTCGGCGTAGGCACTGCCGGTCCAGTACTGGAGTTTCCAGGAGGCCGGGACCCGCACCCCGCCGTTGTCGTCGAAGAGGTAGACCTCGGCGGCGTTCAGGGTGCGGCTGGTCGGCCAGGTCAGCTCGGCCCACTGCTCCCCGGTGTTCGGCCAGGTGCCCCAGCGCGGGTTGACGGTGTCGTTGGAGCCCGGCGGATCGATCCCGTCGTTGAGCGCCGCCACGCTCTCCCAGGCCGAGGTGTACGACGCCGACGCCGACGCCGCCCCCGCCACGTTGCCGCCCGGCTCGGGATCGGGATCCGGGTCGGGTTGGGGGTTGCCGCCGCCCCGGTTGTAGACCTTGATCTCGGTCAGCCCGGTCTTCGCCGAGCCCGAGGCGTGGGTGAACTGCACCCGCAGCCGAGCGGTGCTGACCGGGGTGAAGGTGACCCGGTTGTAGTTGGACTGCGGCGTACCGGGGGTCTTGACCTGGGACGCGGCGTTCACCCAGGCACTGCCGTCGAAGTACTGCACGTTGTACGAGGCCGGTGGCCGGTATCGGTTCGTCGCCCGGTCGTTGCGGAACCAGAGTCGTACCTCGTCCACGGCCCGAGCCTGGCCGAAGTTCAGCTCGTAGGAGTCGGTGGCGTTCGGCGAGCCGTAGCTGCCCCAGATCGGCTCGTTGATCGGGAAGCCGTCGATCGCCGCTCCGGTGGAGGTGCCGGAGGCGGTGTACGAGGCGGTCGCCGTCGCCCCCTGTGCCAGGTTCGGCGTGGTCGAGGTGAGGTCGGCGCCGGCCTTGGCGAAGATGTCCACCATCCGGGCGCTGTTCTGCACCACCTGCTGCGGCAGTTGCAGCCCGGACACGGCGGTGCTGAAGCCGGTTGTGCCGCCGGCGGGCAGGGTGACCGCGCCGGTCGCCGGGTTGTAGAGCACCCGGGTGAGCCGGTCCACCGTGAACGCCCGGGTGCCGTTGAGGTAGACCGAGTAGCCCTGCGGGACCCCGGAGTACCGGGTCACGCCGTCGGCCGGGTCGTCCCAGACCACGCTGAGGTCCATGTTGCGGTACCGCAGGTTGTTCACCGCGAAGTGCGACCAGTTGATGTTGATCGGGGAGAGTTCGATGGTGTTGTCGGTGCGCGGTCGCAGCCCGGCGACGTCCTCGACCACCGTCCAGTTGCTGCTGCCCAGGATGTTGTGGTGGATCCAGGACCGGTAGGCGATGGTCCGGGACGACGGGTTCCAGTCCGCCCAGAACTCGTTCGCGTCCGGCCACTGGGTGTTGCCGCCGATGTACTGCGCCCAGGCGTTCCAGTAGAGCAGCTGCTTGTAGTTCTCGGCCGTCATCCACTGGTTGGGGTAGTTGCGCAGCACCGAGGAGTAGAGCCGGAACTGCACGGTCGAGTTGATGGTGGAGAAGTTGTTGCTGCCCGGCTGCCCGGCGGCGGCCGCCGCGGCCTTGTCCCGCTGGTTGGCGGTGAAGAACGGGAAGATCGGATACTCCGCCGGGTCGTCGAACAGCCGCAGCGCCTGCCGGTACTGGTCGGTGTTCGGCATCAGCCCGACCGAGTACGGGTAGTAGTTGTTGATCTCCTTCCACGGCACGTGCGTGTTCGTGGCGACGTGCTTGTGCTCCAGCAGTTGCCGGGACGGGTTCCACAGCACGTTGACGATGCCGTTGCGGATCCGGTCGGCGATCGTCTGCATCTCGTTCGCCTTGGCCGTGTTCCCCAGCAGCGTGTACGCCTGCACCGCCGCCATCGCGTTGCTCCAGACGTACGCGCCCTCGGCCCGGTCCAGGTTGCCGGAACGCCAGTGGAACGACACCGCGTCGGCGTCGTTGCCGGTCATCGCGCCCCAGTCGTACTCGATGATCCCGTTGTTGTTGGTGTCGTAGCTGGCGAGCTGCCCCTTGACGTCCTGCTCGGCGTAACGGGCCAGGTTCGCCACGATCGCCGGCTGTCCGCCGTGGATCTGGTAGCTGCGCCAGGCCGCCTCGGCGACGTACTGGGTGTAGGAGTTCGACCAGTTCTCCGGGTCACCAGGGTTGTCGGAGAAGCGGCCGTTGCGGGAGACCTGTCCGACCGAGGTCCACGGCCCGTACGAGTAGATCGGGTTCCGCAGGTACTTCAGGTCGTCGATGTGCATCGGCTGGGTCAGCACGATCGCGTTGTTGTAGCCGAGCGCCCCCTCGACCGAGGTGGGGAACTGGAAGTCCTGGCCGGGGATGTCCACGTCGAGGTAGTTGAAGCGCATCAGCCACCAGCGGTAGTAGATGTTCTTCTTGATCGCCGGGTCCGGCACGTCGATGTACGGGATGTTCTCCGCCCACCACCGGTTGTACGCCCGCACGTGCGTCGCGAACGCCGTGGCCGGGGTGTAGCCCCGGTAGGCGTTGTACTCGGTCAGCGACTCCGGGATCTCGTTCGCCACGAACCCGAGCTGCACCTTCGTGCTGACCGACTGCCCGGCGGCGAGCGTCACCGACCGGTTCAGCCCGCCCGAGCTGACCGTGAACCCGTCCCCGGAGAGCCGGGGATAGAGCGTGGTCAGGTTGTTCTTCACCGCCCGGGTCCCGGTCAGCTCGCTGCCGCTGCCCGTGGTGGCGTACGGCGAGGTGGCCCGCAGTTGCAGGGTCACCGAGCCGGAGCCGTTGTTCAGCACGTTCAGGTTGGTCACCGCGACGTTCTGCGCGGTGATGAACTTCGACACCTCGACCCGGACCGAGCCGCTGGTGTAGACGCCCCGCCAGTGGCTCGGCGACTGCCACCGGCCGGAGACCTGCTCGGTGAAGGTGCCCGGGGTGACCGCCACGGTGTACGCGGCCTGGCTGCTGATGTTGTCCCAGTAGGCGGCGTTGCCGGCGAAGCCGATCTGGGCCGGGTTGTGGGTGTACATGAACATGCCCCGGCCCCGGGTCATCAGCCAGGTTCCGGCCGGGTCGTTGCCGGGGCGGGCGAGCAGCCGGTCCAGCCAGAAGTCGGTGCCGCCGCTCTCGGCGTTGTAGATCGCCTGCATCGTGTTGCCGGTGTTGTAGCCGACCGGCGGGGCCGGGACGGCCGGCCCGGAGAACGTGGGAAAGCCGATCGTCTGCGCGGCCGTGGCCGGGGCGCCCGGGGCCACCAGGGCACCGGTGGCCAGCAGTACCGCCAGCCCGGCGGCCCAGGATCTCCGCTTCCTACCTGGTGCGAACTTCCTACCCGGTGCGAAACGCATCGGGTCACCTCCAAAGGGATTCAGTGGTGGGGGTGGAGCGGGGGGGGGGGGGGGCCCCCCCGGGGGGGGGGGGGGGGGGGGCCCCCCCCCGCCGGGCCGGGGTTAGGGCTGGTAGGCGAGCCACTCCAGCAGGCCGGTGGAGAAGCCCGACCGGGAGGTGATGTTCAGCCGCAGCCGCGTGGTGCTGACGGAGTTGAAGGTGGTGACGTTGTAGGTGTTGCCGGCCACCCCGCAGTTCGACTGACCGGGCACGTCCGCGTACGCGCTGCCGGTCCAGTACTGCACCCGGCAGGAGGCGGGCAGGTCGACGCCCTGGTCGTCGTCGAACCAGTACGTCGCGATCCGGTTCACGTCGCGGGCCGCCGGCCAGGTGTACTCCACCCACTGGGTGCCCTGCTCGGGCCAGTTGCCGTACGCCAGGTTGCTCCTGTCGGCCGAGTTCGCCGGTACGCCGCCGTTGTTCAGCGCCGCCAGGCTCTCCCAGGACGAGACGTACGAGGTGGAGGCCGTCGCCGAGGTCGCCAGGTTGGTGCCGGCCGGCGGTCCGCCCGGACCGGGTCCGGGACCAGGGCCGGGGCCGGTGCTGGTCTGCACCACCCGCTGCATGGTGCCGTCGGGGTTGAAGTAGAGCCGGTCCACCGCCACCGAGCGGCGGAAGTTACCCCCGCCGGGGGCGTTCGCGGTGTGGTAGACCATGTACCACTGGCCGTTGAACTCCACCACCCCGGCGTGGTTGGTGGTCGAGGAGACCTGGCCGAGCACGACGCCCCGGTGCGTCCACGGCCCCATCGGGTCGGTCGCGGTGGCGTACCGCTGGCAGGCGTAGCTGGACGAGGTGACGCAGCCGTTCGTGTCGTTGGCGGCGTACATCAGGTAGTAGAGGCCGTTGCGCTTGAACATCCACGGGGCCTCCCAGAAGTTGGTCAGCCCGCTCGGGGTGACCACCGGCCCGTCCAGCTCGATCATGTTCGACTTCAGCCGGGCCGCCCGGGCACCCCAATAGCCGCCCCAGTAGATGTACGCCTGCCCGTCGTCGTCGACGAAGACGGTCGGGTCGATGTTCAGCCCGGAGGAGTTCGGCGTGCTGTCGCTGATCAGCGGTCCGCCCTTGGCGTCCGTGAACGGGCCGAGCGGGCTGTCCGCGACCGCGACCCCGATGTCCATCCAGCCGGCGCCCCGGCCGTTGACCGAGGTGTACCAGTAGTACCTGCCGTTGCGCGGCTCGACCTCGCTGGCCCAGGCGTCGGCGCCGGCCCATCCGAAGGTGGCGATCGAGGCCCGGGCGCCGTGGTGGGTCCAGGTGTTGGCGTCGGTCGAGGAGAGGACGTGCCACTCCCGCATCCGGAAGTTGTTGTCCCCGGTCGGCGCCTCGTCCCGGCCGGCGTAGATGTACATGGTGTTGCCGACCACCAGCGGCGCCGGGTCGGCGGTGTAGATGCTGGTGATGATCGGGTTCGCCGCCGAGGCCGGGCCGGCCGGTATCGCCAGCCCGACCCCGGCCAGCAGTCCGGCGACGCCGCCGGCCACGGCCCGGAACCATCGTCTGCTGCGCACTGTCGATTCTCCTGTTCGATCTGGGGGTGCCGGTCGGGCGGGACGAAGCGGCGTCACAGGCCGGTCGAGTTCAGGTCGGCTATCTCGGCCGCGCTCAGCGCCCGGGCGTAGACCCGGAAGCCGTCCACCGCGCCGGTCAGGTAGGGGTCGCCGGAGTACTGCGACCGGCCGATCCAGTTGTTGGTGGTCGAGCCGAGCGCGGAGGGCCGGGTGGTCAGCGCGGTGTTCCGGGCCACCTCGACACCGTCGAGGTAGAGCACGCCGGTGTTGCCGGTCTGGGTGACCGCGACGTGCGTCCAGGTGTTCACCGGAATCGCGGCCGGGCCGTTGATCTGCTGTTCCGTTCCCGCTCCCCCGCTGCTGATGGCGAACCGGACGGTGCCGGCGCCGCTCTGGCCGGTGAGGAAGAGGTACGCCCCGGTCCCGGTGCCGAAGTCGAAGACCCGGGCCCAGGCCGCGGCGGCGGTCCGGCGTACCCAGGTCGCGACGGTGAAGGCGGTGGCGCCGGCCAGCAGCCCGGCCGGCAGGCTGACGTGCGCGCCGCTGCCGTTCAGGTTCACCGCGTTGCCGGTCCGGCCGGTGGTCCAACCGGCGCCGCCGGTCAGGGTGCCGGTCTTGCCGTTGCCGGTGGCGTCGGCGGCGGAGGTGCCGGCGGTCTCGTCGAACCGGTAGTGCGCCACGAACGGGACCGGCGGTGCGGCCGTCACCGTCCAGTAGACGGTGTAGCGCTGGCCGTGCATCTTGTAGAACGGCAGCAGGGTCACCGTCCCGGTGCTGGCCGTCGCGGTGTACTGCAACGGGGTCGAGGTCGGCGTGATGGTGCCCGGGTTCAGCGTCGGCAGCGCGGAGAGGTTGGTGCTGCCGTACGCCCCGGCGAGCACGATCGGCCCGTGCTTGACCGCCTGCACGGTGGAGTTGTCCGGGGTGGCCTCCCGGGTCAGCGCCATCGGCAGGCTGATCTCGACCACGTCGCCGGAGGCCCAGCTCCGGTTGATCCGGGCGAAGCTGCCGGCGGCGACCCCGGACTGCACGGTGCCGTTGACCCGGACCTGCGCGCCGGTGGCCCAGCCGGGGATCCGGATCCGCAGGTCGATCGCGCCCGAGCCGGTGATCGTGAGCCGGCTCGACGGCGTCTCCGGGAAGGTGGTGTCCTGCTGCACCGTGATCCCCCGGCCGGGCCAGACCAGCCGGGAGGCGGCGAAGAGGTTGACGTAGAGGATGTCGCCGCTGTGGAAGTAGATGCTGTCGGCGAGCTTGGTGTGCGTCTCCATCCCGGTGCCGTGGCAGCAGGTGAAGTTGCTGTAGTCGTTGCTGTACGTCTTGGTCCCGCCGGCCCGCAGCGGCACGTAGTAGCAGTGGAAGCCATGCGACGAGTTGGGGTTCTGCGCGCCGATCAGGTGGTTCCAGAGTGCCCGCTCGTAGTAGTCGAGGTAGTCCAGCCGACTCGGGTTGGTGAAGAAGAGCTGCCGGGTCAGCTTCAACATGTTGTACGTGTTGCAGCACTCGCAGGTGTTGTCCGACAGCTCGCTGGCGATCCGGTTCGGTGCCTTGAAGTACTCCCCGTTGGAGTTGCCGCCGATCACGTAGCTGTGCCGGCCGACCACGATGTCCCAGAAGTTGACTGCGATGTCGCGGTACCGGGTGGTGCCGGTGGCGTGGTATTCGCGGATCGCCCCGAGGATCTTCGGGATCTGGGTGTTCGCGTGGTAGTTGTTCAGCGCGTCGGTGTTCGCGGCCAGCGGGTCGAAGATCTCCGCGTGGTCGAAGTAGCGGGCCGTGGTCAGGTGGTCCGGATTCTCGGTGAGCTGGTAGAGGTTGGTCAGCACCTCGTTCATCCCGCCGAACTCGGTGTCCAGCATGTTCTGCCGCTGGGTCTGGGACAGCCGGTCGTTGCGGAACTTCACCCAGGCCGCCATCCGGGTCAACACGTCGAGCGCCTGCGCGTTGCCGGCCAGCAGGTGCATGTCGAGCAGCCCGGCCATGATCTTGTGCAGCGTGTAGTACGGCGCCCAGACCTGCTGCCGGGCCTCGACCCGGTCGATGAAGCTCTCCGGGTACGCCGACAGGTAGCCGGTGTGGTAGCCGGCGGCGGTGGCCCGGTTCTGGCAGATCGCCAACTGCGCCACCAGATAGTCGCCCTTGGTCTTGAACGCCGCCTGCCCGGTGTTCGCGTACGCCTGGGCCAGTGCCGTCAGCACGTGCCCGGTGGAGTGGCCGCGCAGTTCGGTGCTCGGCGACTCCCAGCCGCCGCAGGCGGTCGCCGAGGAGGAGAGTCCGTAGTTGAGCCGGAAGGTGTGCAGCAGCCGGTCGGGGTCGAGGAAGTTCAGGTACGCCTGGGTACGGCCGGCGTTGGCCTGGAACGGGCCGGCGAGCAGGGTGACCGCGGAGAGCGGGAACGGGTACGCGGAGACGCCGATGTCGGTCCGGGCCGCGGCGGCCGGTGCGACCGGCAGCGTGCCGGCGACCGCGGTGCCGACCGCGACGGCGGCACCGGTCTGCAACAGGGATCGGCGGGACAGGGCGGGTGCGGGCATGGTTGGTCACCTCCGGGGGCGGGGGGGGGGGGGGGGGGGCCGGGGGGGGGGCCCCCCCCCGGGGCCGGCCGCCCGGCCGCC